>JAYVNK010000234.1:0-4703 GCA_043758475.1 Comamonadaceae bacterium
TTGGGGCCCTTGATTTCAACGCCGTCAGGATTGTTTGACCCGACCTCATGCAAGGCAATGATGTGCGCCGCCACCAGGCCCAGCAGCACCAGCGGCACCGCGATCACGTGGAAGCTGAAAAAGCGGTTCAGCGTGGCGTCGCCCACCACGTAGTCGCCGCGAATCAGCAGCGCCAGATCGGGGCCAACAAACGGTATGGCCGCAAACAGGTTCACAATCACTTGCGCACCCCAATAGCTCATCTGGCCCCAAGGCAGCAGGTACCCCATGAAGGCCTCGGCCATCAAGCACAAGAAGATGGCGCAGCCAAAAATCCAGATCAGCTCGCGCGGTTTGCGGTAGCTGCCGTAAATGAGGCCACGGAACATGTGCAGGTACACGATGATGAAGAATGCAGACGCCCCGGTTGAGTGCATGTAGCGCACCAGCCAGCCCCAGGGCACATCGCGCATGATGTACTCGACCGACCCGAACGCCAGGGCCGCATCCGGCTTGTAGTGCATCGTCAGGAAAATGCCGGTGGTGATCTGGATGACCAGCACCAGCAAGGCCAGTGAGCCAAAGATGTACCAGATGTTGAAGTTCTTTGGCGCGTAGTACTCGCCTAGATGCTCTTTGTACAGTTTGGTGGCCGGGAAGCGGTTGTCAACCCAGTTGAGCAGCTTTTCAGCCGCTGGCGCGTTGGGGGAAATTTCTTTCATCTCTGCCATGGTGTGGTGCTCTGTAATGCGGTCTTCTCTGAATTCGCGGTATGGCGTCAGGCTTTTTTATCTTCGCCGATCAGCAACCGGCTGTCGGACATGTACATATGGGGCGGTATTTCAAGATTGTCAGGCGCAGGCTTGTTTTTAAACACACGCCCCGCAATGTCAAACGTCGAGCCATGGCAAGGACAAAGGAAGCCTCCCTGCCAGCCATCCGGCAACGACGGCTGCGCGCCCATCTGGAACTTGTCTGACGGAGAGCAGCCCAAATGCGAGCAAATGCCCACTGCCACGAATATTTCCGGCTTGATGGACCGCGCTTCATTGCGCGCATAGGCTGGCGTGATTTCATCCGCTTTGCGAAGTGACTTTGGGTCAGCCAGCTGGCCGTCAAGTTTGGGCAACGTTGCCAGCTGTTCGGGTGTGCGCCGGACAATCCAGACAGGTTTTCCACGCCACTCAACCGTCATCTTCTCGCCGGCTTTAAGCGCTGAAATGTCAACTTCAACCGCTGCACCTGCGGCTTTGGCACGCTCCGACGGCTGGAACGTGCTCACGAAGGGGATAGCAACTGCGCCAACGCCGACGGCACCAGCACAGCTTGACGCAATCAGCCAGGTTCGTTTGCTGGCGTCGATGCGGCCATCGCCGACTAGGGTCTCACTCATGGGAATCCTCAATGAAAACTGCAATACTAAGGTGCACCCCAGATTGTAGCTGACGCCCTATGGCGATGTTTTACGCAATCACGGCTTGACATTCCCCTTTTGTGCGTAATACTTGGCCGTTTTTAACAACTAGGAGACAAAATGAGCATGATGCAAGAATTCAAGGACTTCGCACTCAAGGGCAACGTGATGGATCTCGCCGTCGGTGTCATCATCGGCGGTGCGTTTGGAAAAATTGTGGACTCCATCGTCGGCGACCTCATCATGCCCCTCGTGGGCAAACTGTTTGGCGGGCTCAACTTCTCCGAGATGTACATCATGCTGGCACCGCCCGCCAAGGCGGTGGAAGGGGCCACCAGCTACGCCACGCTGAAGGCGGCCGGCGCCAACCTGTTTGCTTATGGCAATTTCCTGACCATCCTTGTCAACTTCATCATCCTGGCCTTCATCATCTTCATGATGGTCAAGCAAATGAACCGCATGAAGAAAGAGGCTCCGCCCGCTGCACCGGCAGCTACACCTGAAGATGTGTTGCTGCTGCGCCAGATTCGCGACAGCCTGAAGAAGTAGGCTTTGGCACACGCTGCATAAACCCCTGCGGCTGCTTCCACCCCACCGCCCGACGCATCATGCGCCGGGCGTTTTCATTTTCAGGCGTGAGTTGCGCTGGCTTTTGACTGTGCCGGACTTGACAGCGCCCCCGCCATGCGAATCGCCTCAACCAGGCTGGACGCGTCAGCTCTGCCCGTGCCCGCGATGTCAAAGGCCGTGCCGTGGTCGGGGCTGGTGCGAACCAGTGGCAGGCCCAGGGTCACGTTCACGCCCTTTTCCACGCCCAGGTATTTGACTGGAATCAACCCCTGGTCGTGGTACATCGCCACTACCGCGTCAAACTCACCCGGCTGCCCGAGCTTGGCGCGGGCCCTCATGAACACTGTGTCTGGCGCAAAAGGGCCCCTGGCGTCAATGCCTTCGGCTCGGGCTCTCGATATGGCCGGCACGATGACATCGATTTCCTCCTGTCCAAACAGGCCGCCCTCACCTGCGTGAGGGTTCAGCCCCGCAACGCCTATGTGCGGTGAGCGGCCCAAAATAGAGCCCAATGCTGTGTGGGTGATACGCAGGGTTTGTAAAACATTGTCGAAAGTGACGGCGCGGATGGCGTCGCGCAGCGACATATGAATGCCGACCAGCACCACACGAATCTCGTCATTGGCCAGCATCATGCGAACCGGAACATCGGCGATGGATTTGCCAAGAAATTCTGCCGCTAGGGCTTGCAGCATCTCGGTATGGCCCGGATAGTGGCAGTGCGGCGCGCCTGCTCTGGCGAGCGCTTCCTTGTGCAAGGGCGCGGTCACCACGGCCGCGATCTCGCCGCGCAACGCAGCCTGCGCCGCCCAGACCACGCACAGCGCCGCCATTTCTCCAGCCAAACCACTGATATTCCCAACGGAGACAGGGGTAGCCTGCTGCGCAATTTGAAGCACCGGAATGCTGTGAGGCGGCACGAGGAGTGCATCGCCCGGCGCTTCAATCAAGGTCACGGGCAACCCAACCTGGCCTGCGCTGACAAATTGAACTGCGCGGCGCAGCGTGGCGACATCACCCACGACAAAGCAGCCGTGGGTGACGTGCGGTGAATCCCGAAACGCTTTGGCGATGATCTCGGGGCCAATCCCCGCCGGGTCGCCCATGGTGATCGCGATGGGTGTCATTGAGTGCTCAGCCGGGATTGTCGATGTCAATGAACTCATGCGCCAAGCCGAACTGATCGGCCACATGCGCCGCGAGCGCCGGCGCGCCATAGCGCTCGGTCGCGTGGTGTCCACACGCCAGATAGGCCACACCACATTCGCGCGCATAGTGGGCCTGGGGTTCGGAAATCTCACCGGTGATGAACGCCTGAGCGCCCGCCGCGATGGCCGCCTCAAAATAACTTTGCGCGCCACCGGTGCACCATGCTACTTTATAAATAGCCATATTTTCAGGACCGACAAGGGCTACAGGCCTTTTTAATACATTTTCTATGTGTTTGGCGAGCGCCGGGGCACCCTCAAAGCTGCCGCCATCGCAGCGACCGCCCAGAAAACCAAGTCCTTGTTCGCCAAAGCGTCCGGCAGGGCTGTCCGGTGCGGTCAAACCCAGCTGCAAGCCAAGCTGGGCGTTATTGCCCAATTCAGGGTGCGCGTCCAACGGCAAGTGGTAGGCAAACAGGTTGATGTTGGCCGCCAGCAACAAGGCCAGCCGCTGCTTCACCCAACCCGTCACACACCCGTCCTGGCCACGCCAGAACAAGCCGTGGTGCACAAAAACCGCATCAGCGCCAGCTTCGATGGCGGCTTCAATCAAGGCCCGGCTGGCAGTGACGCCGGAGACAATTTTTGTGACGTGCGTGCCCCCTTCTACCTGCAAGCCATTGGGCCCGTAGTCGCGAAAGCGCTCGGGCTGGAGCAACGTATTGAAAGCTTGCAAGAGTTGGCCGCGCTCGATCATGCTGAATTGTCGCACCCACCCGCCTTATCCGGCACAGTTAAGCGAGCACCGTTAAGCGAGCACGGTAAAGCGCAGACAGTAATTCTAGTGAGCGTTCAAGATAAGCTTAATTATTGATTTTTTCACCACGAATTTTAAATAATTAGGATCAAGTTGATCGCTCATTTTAATAAGGCGCACCCATGGCAAGTTCTTCTGCGTCAACCTGCGCGCAGGTCCATTGCCTGTGGAATGCCCTGTTTCGCAAAGCCAAGCCTACAATTTGCCTTATGAAAAGACTCTGGCTTCTATTTTCCCAAACCGCCACCGTGCTGCTTGCCGCCTATTTTGTGGTGGCAACGCTCAAGCCTGCATGGCTAAACCAGCGCTCTGCCTTGCCGGGCGGGTTGACTTTTACCGAGGCCCCCGCCAGCACGCCGGCCGCATCCGGAGCCAGCAGTTTCCGGCTGGCGGCATCCAAGGCATCGGCCGCCGTGGTCAGCATCAACACCAGCAAGGCCGCACAAAAAAATCCGCATGGCAACGACCCCTGGTTCAAGTTCTTTTTTGGCGACAAAGGCAATGAATCGCAGGCCGGGCTGGGCAGCGGCGTGATCGTCAGCAACAGCGGCTACATCCTCACCAACAACCACGTGGTGGAAGGCGCTGATGAAATTGAAGTTGTGCTCAATGACAGCCGCCACACCATTGCCAAGGTGATTGGCACCGACCCGGATACTGACCTGGCCATTTTGAAGATCGAGCTGGGCCGGCTGCCGGTCATCGTGCTGGGTAATTCTGACTCGCTGCAGGTCGGCGACCAGGTCATGGCCATTGGCAACCCGTTTGGCGTGGG
>JAYVNK010000235.1:0-4695 GCA_043758475.1 Comamonadaceae bacterium
GGCATCAGCTTGCGCTGGCAGCAGGCCGAGGCCTCGCCGCACTCGGCCGCCACCAGCGCGCCGTAGGCGTCGATGTGGGCAACCAGCAGCTGCGGCCGGATGGCAATCAGGGCCAGCAGCGGATGCATCCTGGCGTGACCTGTGGATTCGGGTGAGGGAGTGACGGGACGGGTGCCGCGCGCGGCGGAGGGCTCAGCGGCGGTCGTTGGACCTGGCCAACAGCGCCACCAGGCCCATCAGCGCGGCACCGGCGGCTGCTGCCATCAACACCGAGCGCACCGGCTCGTCGCGGATGTAGCTCACGGTGCGGTCCGAGGCGTGGCGAGCGCTGTCACGCAACTGTTGGCTGCCGTCGCGGATCGCGTCGGCACTGCGCTGGGCCAGCTCGCTGGCCTGGCGGCCGACGCGTTTGATCACGGGCTGGGCATGGTCGCGCAGGTTTTCGACCCGGCCGGTCAGGTCATTGAGCGCATCGCTGACCAATCCCTGGGTGGACTTGATCGCTTCTTGCGCGCTTTGGCTGGCTTGCTCGGCCAGGCTGTTGGTGGAATGGTCTTGGTTGCGGGGGTACATGGTCAACTTCCTTCGGTTGAGGTGGATTGGGGAGGCAGGTGATTTGGGGCAGGGCAAGCGGTGCGGTCCAGGGCCCGCTGCCGACTCAGCGGCGACGGGACAGGCCAAACAAGAAGCTTGCGACCGCCATCACCGCAAAGACAAAAAACAAGACCTTGCCAATGCCCACGGCGCTGGCGGCAATGCCACCAAATCCGAACAGGGCAGCGACCAGGGCGATGATGAAAAAGACGACGGCGTAGTGCAGCATGAGGGACTCCTAGGGCTGGTGGGGCTGGCATGCCGGGGCGTCTGTGCCAGTCAGTGCGACGGTGCGCCGCAGTGAACCCAGTGTGCCGGCCCCCTAGGCTGGGTGCGATAGGCCAGGCCAGCACCCGCGCGTGGGACTGGCAAGCGGCCGGCGGTAGGACAGCGCCGACAGGCCGACTCAACTGGCCTGCGGCAAGCCAGGGTGCCGCCTTGTCAGGCCGGAGCCGGCTCGGCCGCTGCGCTGGGCAGCGTCAGCTGCACACAGGTGCCCTGGCCGGGCGCAGAGGTCACGCTCAGCGCGCCGCTCGCCGCCTCGACCCGGAAGCGCATGCCCAACAGCCCGAAGCTGGAGCTCGATGTTTGACTGCAATCAAAGCCCACGCCGTCATCGCGCACCGACACCTGCACCGTGTCGCCCACGGCCTCTAGCGTCAGCCAGACCTGGCGGGGATGGGCGTATTTGCCGATGTTGGTGAGGGCTTCTTGCACTGCGCGGTAGACCACCAGCTCGGTGACGGGCAACAGGCGTACCGGCGACAGCGCACAGTGCACCACCACGCCGGCCTGCTCGCCAAACTCGCGTGCCAGGATCTCCAGCGTGGCCACCAGGCCCAGGTTGCTCAGGGTGGACGGCCGCAGGTCCTCGATGATGCTGCGGCCCAGCGCGATGCTGCTGTTGAGGGTGGTCACCAGATGGGCCAGCCGCTCCAGCGCATCGGGCTCCCTGCCGGCCAGGCGCGAGCGGATGCGCGCCGCGTCCAGCTTGGCGGCGGTCAGCAGGGCGCCCAGCTCGTCGTGCAGGTTGCGCGCCAGACGGGCCCGTTCGTCCTCGCGTGCGGTCAGCAGGTGCCGGGTCAGCTCGGTCAGCTCGGTCGTGCGCTGGATAACCAGGCCGCCCAGCCGGTCGCGCTCGACCTGAACCAGGCGCTTGAGCGCTTGCTCGTGGGCCAGCTGCAGGCCGGACTGGCGTCGGTACAGGTAGAGCGCCAGCAGGCTCAGCGCGGCCAGTGCCGCCATGCCGGTGCGGCTGAGCAACAGGGTGCGGTAGAGCGCCGCGCGGCTGGCCGCGACGGACGTTGCCGCCAGCGCCAGCAGCTTGCTGCTCAGCTGCCGTACCTCGTCCATCTGCTCCTTGCCGATGTTGCTGCGCACCATGTCGACAACCGCAGCGCTGCGGCCCTCGTCTTGCATGCGTATCGTCAGCGCCAGTTCGGACAGCTTGGCGCCGGTCGCGGCATGCAGCTTGCCCAGCACCTCGCGTGCCGCAGGGCTGTCCTGGTAGACCGCATCAAGGTCCGTGAAAGCGGCTTCGGTGTCGATCAGCACCTGGTTGTAGGCCTGCAGGTAGTCCTTGTTCTGCGTCAACAAGTAGCCGCGCTGGCCGCTCTCGGCGTCCAGCAGGCTGCGCTCCAGGCCGATGATCCGCTCACGCACATCGCGGCCGAGGCCCAGGTTCTGCAGCCCGTTGACCGATTGCCAGTACGAGGCTTCGCTGATGAACAACATCGCCACTGCCGCGATGCAGGCCAGCGGAAACACCACCGGGCTGCGCTTGACCACCAAGGCCATCGTGACCACATCCATTTTGAGCCCCCTGTGTCAAACCGTGGGATCATTTGGCAAGGAGCGCCGCCACCCACCATGATCCGCATTGCCATTGTTGATGACCACGCCATGGTGCGGGCTGGCCTGCGCCAGTTCTTTGCCGATCAGGTTGACTTTGTGGTGGTGGCCGAGGCCGGCACCGGACGCGAGGCGCTCGACATCGTGCGCCGCGGCGAGGTCGATGTGATCGTGATGGACATTGCCATGCCCGACCAGAGCGGGGTCGATGCGCTGGCCGCGATCAAGGCGCGAGCGCCCGACTTGCCGGTGCTGATCCTGAGTGGCTTCCCCGAGGCGCACTACGCCACCACGCTGCTGCGCCAGGGCGCTGCCGGCTACCTCAACAAGGACTGCGACCCCGAGGACATCGTCAAGGCGATCCGCACCGTCTACCGCGGCCGCAAGTACATCACCGCTGTAGTGGCCGAGCAATTGGCCGAGGGCCTGAGCCGGGGTGGTGACAAGCCGCTGCACGAGCATTTGTCCGAGCGCGAGTTGCAGGTGTTTTTGCGGCTGGCCAAGGGCGAGACCATCGGCCACCTGGCCGACAGCATGTCGCTGTCGGTCAAGACCGTCAGCACCTACCGCACCCGGGTGATGGAGAAGATGCAGCTCTCGTCCAACAGCGACCTGACCTACTACGCGCTCAAGAACGGCTTGATCCAGTAGCGGGTCAGCGCGGGGCAGCGCCTTCACCGCAGCGGGGCGACTTCAGCCCCCTTGCGCTGGTCAGCCTCATCGGCATCGGCATCGGCATCGGCTTCGGGCTTGGGCAGGTCCGACAGCGCAGCACAGTAGGCGATCAGCGCATCGATGTCGTGCGACTTGTCGAACACCTGGTCGGCCCCCAGGGCCAGGCACTTGCGCCGCATGTCGGCGGTGGCGTAATTGCTCAGCACCACCCGCTTGGCACCCTTTGGCATGGCGCTGGCGGCACGCAGCACGCCAAGGCCAGAGCCTGCCTTGAGAAAAATGTCGATGATGACCAGGTCGACCTCACGTTGCGGCTGTAGCAGCCACTGCAACGCGCTGGCCTCGTCTTCGGCCGTGCCCACGACCTTGATGGCCGTCAACTCCTCGAGTGTGGCAACCAGGCTGTCCCGGATTACAGGGCTGTCTTCGACGATGTAAGTCTTGAGCGAGGCCATGCAGGAGGGTGCGGACAAGAGAACTACCGGAATTGAGACCGACGCGTGGGGACGTGTAGATTGGGCGATCAGGCCGGACGGTGCAACCGCCTTCGTCATTGGAGGCAACGGTGTGGAGTGTGCGCTGCCTGTTGGCGCACCGCCGTGAGGTCAAGGGCCGAAGCCAGGTAGGACGTGTCCTACACCGACGCAGTAGCGCGGGCGCGCTGTCCGGGCGCTGGCCGGCCGGCAAGTCCCGGATGTAGGACTGGGCCCACGACCGGATGCGGCTTCGGCTGCTGGTTGGGGGCTGGGCCAGTTTGCACACTGGCGGGACGCATATCACCCCGTTCGACCGGTCCGGCTCGGCCGGGGGAAGACGTGCTGAACAGGACATTCCATGAACGCTCTTTTCAAGACCACCCTGGCGCTGGCCGCCGCGACAGTCTGTGTGCAGGCCTCGGCGCAGGTCACGCTTTACGAACACGATGGCTTTGGCGGCAGGTCTTTCACCGCCACCGGCCAACTGCGCGACCTCACCCTCTACGGTTTCAACGACCGGGCCTCGTCGGTGGTGGTCGAGCGCAACAACTGGCAGGTCTGCGAAGACGCCGGCTTTGGCGGGCGTTGTGTGGTGCTGCAGCCGGGCCGCTACCCGTCGCTCAGCGGCTTGGGTCTGAATGACCGCATCTCGTCGCTGCGAGAAGTGGCGCAAGAGACCGCAGCGGCGCCTGCGCCTACTGGTGCCCGGGTCACTTTTTACGAACGCGAGGACTTTCAGGGACGCTCGTTCACCACCGTCGATGCAGTGCCCAACTTCACCCGCTTTGATTTCAACGACCGCGCAGCCTCCATCGTGGTTGAGCGCAGCAACTGGCAGGCCTGCGAAGACGCCGGTTTTGGCGGTCGTTGCGTGGTGCTGCAGCCGGGGCGCTATCCGTCGCTCAGCGCCATGGGCATGACCGAGCGCATCTCGTCGGTGCGTGAGGTGGCGCAATACCAGCCCGCAGCGCCCGCGCCCACCGGCGCCCGGGTCACGTTTTATGAGCGTGAGGATTTCCAGGGGCGTTCGTTCTCCACCGCCGACCCGGTGCCCAACTTCACCCGGTTTGGCTTCAACGACCGGGCCTCGTCGATCGTG
>JAYVNK010000236.1:0-4690 GCA_043758475.1 Comamonadaceae bacterium
CATCCGCAGCGCCACCAGCAGCTCTTCGCTCATGCTGGCCTTGGTCATGTACCCGGCTGCGCCCTGGGCCATCACCTGCTTCATGATCTGGGGGCTGGCCGACCCCGACAGCACGAACACGGGCAGTTCCGGGTGGCTACGGCGCAGCACGCCGAGGGCGGTCAGGCCGTCCATGTCGGGCAGGTGGTAGTCCAGCAGTACCAGGTCCAGGTCGGCGTGCGCATCGGCATGCGCAAACGCCCGCGCGCAGGTTGGCGCGTCCAGCACTTGCACGGCCTCGTCCAGGCCCTTCAAGACCTGGCGCAGGCCTTCGCGCACCAGGGCGTGGTCGTCAACAATGAGGATTTTCAAAAGTCGCGCCTGGTTGGCAAATCATGAGCCACACGAATGCACGAAAAAGAGCACGCTCAAACGCAGCGCGCGCCGTCCACCTCAATGCACACGCCGCTGATGAAGGCGGCCTCGTCGCTGGCCAGGTACAGCGCGGCGTTGGCCACGTCCAGCGCGGTGGAGAAGCGCCCCAGCGGAATGCTGGCGCGGAATTTGGCCTTGCGCTCTTCGTCCAGCGGGCCGCCCGCAAACGAGGCCGACAACCCGGTGTCGGGGTTGAAGACGGGGTTGATGCAGTTGACGCGGATGTTGTCGGGCCCGAGCTCGGCGGCCAGCGACTTGCTGGTGGTGATGGCTGCGCCCTTGGAGCCGTTGTACCAGGTGAGCCCTGGGCGCGGCCGCACCCCGGCGGTAGACGCGATGTTGATGAACGCGCCGCCTCCGTTGGCGCGAAACACCGGCACCGCATGGATGGTGGCGAGGTAGATGCTTTTCACGTTGACGGCATAGCATTTGTCAAAGTCTTCCTCAGACACTTCCAGCGCGGGGCGGTTGCGGTGCGTCCAGCCCGCGTTGTTGACCATCACGTCGAGCTTGCCATGGCGCTGCACGGCGGCAGCCACGAGCGCCTTCACATCGGCAGACCGGGTCACATCGGCTGCAAAAAAAGAAGCGGAACCACCAGCTGCCATGATCTGCGCCACCACTTTTTCACCCATTTCGGCGTTGACGTCATTGACGATGACGCGGGCGCCCTCGCAAGCCAGCCGTTTGGCAATGCCCTCGCCAATGCCACCCCCCGAGCCAGTGACGATGATGGATTTGTCTTTGAGGCGCATGCGGTTCTCCGGTTGAATGAAATGCCTGATACTATAAAAATAAAAGCTAACTATGTATACAGTACAAGGGCTACAGGTGGATTTGATGGATATTTTTCCACAATTTGGCTATTCTACATGCTCAGGCTGACCGAAACAAGTCCGCGCCCGTTCTAGCGCAGCGGGCCGGGCTCGGTGGGTGCAAAGCCCGAGGGCACGTTGTCCAGGCTGGAGGGCGGCAGGTCAAACTTTCGTTTGGGGGGCAGTGCTGCAGCCGCCATTGCATCTGGCCTCAACGCGGGCCGGCTCAACGATGGCACCGGCTCTGCCACCGGTGCAATGGCATCCTGCGACCAGAACATCGGGTCGGGCATGCGGGTGTAGGGGCAGCCAGACTGCGGTGAAAAACGCCACGAGACAATGTAGTTTGAATGGTCCACCACCGGCTCAAAGCGGTCCAGGGCCTGCATCAGTTGCTGCTGCAACGCCGGTGCAAAGTGCACCAAAGCGTCATTCCATTTCATGACGATCAAATGAACGGACAGCCGCTCGCGCACGACAGGCGGCTGCTTGGCATCAGGCTCTGCAACGTTGCCCTCGCCGCTGGGGGCGGAGCGTGACACCACGGTCACCTCGCAGCCAATCCAGCTCGAAGGAATGCCATGCTGGCGCAGGGTGTCCTTGAGCACCACCCGGACCAGCTCGCGCTGGATGTCGGTGTGCTGCTGCGTGTTGACCGGTGGTGTGGACAGGCCTTTGGAGTCTCTGGGTTGTGCGCGTTCGGCCTGGCCAAAGCCCAAAAATCTGATGATTGTTTTTATCATGTTGCTTTAGTGATGGTGATGCCTCTTCTTGCCTCTTCATGCCCCTTCAAGCCTTTAGGCGTGACGATACCCTTAACGCTACCTTCAACACTAGCCGTGCCTGATGGCAACAGTCTTTAACGATGTAAATCCGTAAAGCGCCTCAAACCCTTTCTCGCGCCCATACCCGCTTGATTTGACGCCGCCAAACGGCAACTCCACGCCGCCGCCTGCGCCGTAGTTGTTGATGAACACCTGGCCGCTTTTCACGCGCTTGGCCATGCGGAACTGGCGCGCGCCATCGCGCGTCCAGATGCCCGCGACCAGCCCAAACTGCGTGGCGTTGGCCAGCGCCACCGCCTCGTCGTCGTCCTTGAACGGCATGGCGCACAACACCGGGCCAAACACCTCTTCCTGCGCCAGCCGGTGTGTGGCAGGCACGTCGCGCAGCAGTGTGGGCACCTGGTAGAAGCCGGTCTCAGGCGCTTCATCGACGATCTGGCCCTGCGCCACCATGGGGATCTGCGCCACCTGCGCGTCGCTTAAAAAATCCCACACCCGCTGCTGCTGGCTTTGGCGGATCAGCGGGCCGACGTCCAGATCCATCGCCGCTGGGCCGACTCGCAGGGCCTCAAAAGCTTTGCCCAGACGCTCCAGCAGAGGCTCGTAAATGGATTGCTCTATCAGCACGCGTGACCCGGCCGAGCAGGTTTGCCCGGCGTTTTGCACGATCGCGTTGATCACGGCGGGAACGGCGGCGTCCAGGTCGGCATCGGCAAAAATAATCTGCGGGCTTTTGCCGCCCAGCTCCAGCGTTACCGGGCAATGCCGCAGGGCGGCGACCTGCTGGATCAGTGTGCCCACCTTGGGGCTGCCGGTAAAGCTGATGTGGTCAATGCCCGGGTGGCGGGCCAGCGCGTCGCCCACCTCATGGCCCAAACCGGTGACGATGTTGATGGCGCCTGCCGGGAAGCCGACCTCGGTCGCGAGCTGGGCCACGCGGATCAGCGACAGGCACGCGTCCTCCGCTGGCTTGACCACGCACACATTGCCCGCTGCCAGGGCACCGCCCACGCTGCGCCCGAAAATCTGCATCGGGTAGTTCCACGGAATGATGTGGCCCGTCACGCCATGCGGCTCGCGCCAGGTCAGCACGCTGTAGCCGTCCAGATACGGAATCGTCTCGCCATGGAACTTGTCGCAGGCCCCGGCGTAAAACTCAAAATAGCGCGCCAGCGCAGCGGCGTCGGCACGGGCCTGCTGGGTGGGCTTGCCGCAGTCGCGCTGCTCGATCATTGCCAGCTCGTCTGCGTGCTCTGATACGGCAACGCTCAGGCGCATCAGCAGCCGGCCGCGCTCGGCCGCGCTCAACTTGCTCCACACGGCATCCATGCACTGGCGGGCTGCATGTACCGCGACGTCAATGTCGGCCGCGTTGGAGCGCTGAATTTCGTCAAAAGGCTGGCCGTCCGACGGGTCCACCATCGCAAGGGTGCGCCCGGACGATGACGGCTGCGAGGCGTTGGCGATGTAGTTCAGTTGCATGGCGTGCGTTTGGCGTTTTGCTTGAGGTTACTTCAAAACCGCCGCGTAAATCATGTTGCGGATCACGTTGCGGTAGTACACCCGGTGTTTTGGCGACTGCATCATGAAGATCACAAACATGTCTGATTTTGGATCGACCCACATGTAGGTACCGCCCGCGCCACCCCAGTAGTATTCACCCGCCTCGCCGGGATAGGCTGCTTCGCCCGTGGCGCGGCGCACGGCAAAGCCCAGCCCAAACCCGTAGCCTGCGCCCGGCAGGTACAGCGGGCCGGGGACGATGCCTGCGCCTGCGCTGGCGTGGTCTGCCGTCATCTGGCGGACGGTGGCAGGGCCCAGGTAGCGCTTGCCGTCCAGCGTGCCGCCGCCCAGCAGCATTTGCAAAAACTGCGCGTAGTCTGTGGCGGTTGACACCATGCCGCCGCCGCCGCCTTCAAGTTTCTTGACCGCACGCGGGTCGCCGACATCGACATTGACGCCAATGTTGCGGTCATTGGCCAGCGGTTCGGCCACGCGTTTCTGCTTTGCCGCGTCGGTCACGTAGAAGCTGGTGTCAGGCATGCCCAGCGGGTCCAGCAGGCGTTCTTTCTCAAATGCCAGCAGTGACTTGCCGCTGACCACTTCAACGATGCGCCCAAGGATATCGGTCGAGTAGCTGTAGTCCCACGTGGTGCCGGGTTGGTACGCCAGCGGCAGTTTGGCGATGCGCTGCGAAAACTGCGCGTTGTCGGGGTCATCCGCGCCGATGTTGGCATCGTTGTACGCTTTCTTCACCAACCCCGGGCCGAAGAA
This sequence comes from Comamonadaceae bacterium, assembly GCA_043758475.1. Classification (GTDB taxonomy): domain Bacteria; phylum Pseudomonadota; class Gammaproteobacteria; order Burkholderiales; family Burkholderiaceae_C; genus JANYCG01. The sequence goes on from JAYVNK010000236.1 coordinate 4,289, forward strand.
ACCGTAGGTGAGGCCGGAGGTGTGGCGCATCAAGTCGTGCACCGTGATGGCGCGGCGCGCAGGCACGATCTCCAGGCTGGGCTGGCCGTTGTTATCGGGCTTTTCCACGCCCACGGTCATCTTGGCAAACTCGGGCAGGTACAGCGCAATCGGGTCGTCCAGCCGGAGCCTGCCATCTTCCACCAGCATCATCGCCGCCACGGTAGTGATGGGTTTGCTCATGGAGTAAATGCGGAAAATCGCGTCTTTGCCCATCGGCACGCTGGTGGCCACGTCCAGCTTGCCAACGCTTTCAAAATACGCCACCTTGCCACGCCGCGCAATCAGCAACACGGCACCCGGAATTTTGTTGGCGGCGACGTCGGCCTTCAAGGTCTCGGTGTTCAGCCCCAGCCGGCTGGA
>JAYVNK010000237.1:0-4648 GCA_043758475.1 Comamonadaceae bacterium
TTGGCGCCATTGGAGTCCGCCGATGCATGCCAGCACACCATCCCGTGACGGGGTCGGTCTACGGCGACATCAAGGCTTGGCCTTCGTGGGCCACTGACAAGCACCAGGGCTTCTTTTCAAAACGCGCTGAACCGGCTTTGCCTGACTTCAAACCCAGCCCGCAGCATTCCCCATTATCTGCACCCCACTGTGGATGGATGCACGATATGCTGAAGACGGGTTGCCGACCGAGCGCGCAAAGAACTTGCTGAAACAGGCCGGGTCTTCGTAACCCCGTGCGAGCCCTGCCGTGTCTGCCCATTCCCTTTCTGTCGTATCTACCGCTGCCCTTCCTGCCCTGTTCCTCTCGCACGGGGTGCCGCTGTTTGCCACCGAGCCGGGGACCGCCGGGCCTGCGCGGCATGGTGCTCATGTCGCCGCACTGGATGGCGCGAACGCCCGCGGTGATGACAAATCCCGCGCCGGCCACCTGGCACGACTTTGGTGGTTTTCCGCCCGCGCTATACACACTGCAGTACCCGGCGTCCGGCCACCCTGAACTGGCGCAGGAGGTGCTGGCCTTGTTGCAGGGGGCGGGGATTGCCGCGCAGGGCGACGACAAGCGGCCGCTGGACCACGGCACCTGGGTGCCACTGATGCATTTGTTTCCTGACGCCAGCGTACCGGTGGTGCAGGTGCTGCTGCCGGTGTCTTATGGCCCGGCCGAAATTATGCCTTGGGGCAGGCCCTGGCCGGCCTGCGTGAGCGCGGCGTGCTGGTGGTCGGCTCGGGCAGCATGACCCACAACCTGGGCGAATTTTTTGGTTGAGCGCGTGAGCCGGTGCCTTATGTCGTCGCTTTCAGCCGCTGGGTCGAGGCCACGCTGGAGCGGGGTGATTTTTCTGCCATGCTGGACTACCGGCACCAGGCACCCGACGCGCAGCGTGCGCACCCCAGCGAAGACCACTTCCCGCCGATCTTCTTCGCGCTGGGTGCGGCAGGTTGGGGAGGCCCACAGGGTGCGCGGCCCGACTACCTGAGCCGCGTGTGATTGCGCTCATGCGCATCCCGCGCCTGCTGGTGAATTTTCGCTTTGCCGGGCTGGATGACACGCAACGCTTGCCTTCATGAAGCGCTTTGACTTGTACACACAGCGCGGCGGCGGCTGATGGTGGTGACAAAGTTCTGGCCGCGCCGCAGACGTTCCGTGGGTTCGTGTGTTGGTTCATATTTGGCTCACTGACCATGCTCACGGTAGCAAGGCTGATCCATCCAGCCAGGGTTTCGTTCTGGCCCAAGACTTCGATTATGCTGATGGTCGCCGCGCGACTGCCAGCGCCGGTCAACCACCACTCCAAGTCATGTTATCAGTTACCCCCAACGCCGCTACGCTGTTACTCACGCCGCACGGCCACCTGTTACTGACGACGGGTGCCGATGGGCCGACTTGGCCTGCAGACCTCCAGCAAAGTCTTAGCGAGTCCTTTGGGCGGGGTGTTGGGCACGGTTTGTTGCATCTGGGGGCCAGCCAGGTTGCCAGCGTGTTGCCGCCCGTGCTGGCGTGGTGGCGCGATCTGGCGGTGCGTTATGTAACGGCTTTGTGTGCCACGCCCGAAGGTGCCGATATTGCAGTTGCCGTGCCCGACGATCATGTGCTGGTGGCGCTGATAGTTGACGCGCCACCGATGCAGGGCGGCGAGTACCTGACGGCCCATGTGCTGGGTGCGCTGTGGCTTGCGCTCGATGGTGCCCTGCGCGCGGAGCTGGCCGAAGAAAAATGCAGGTTGGCAGATTTTTTGAAGCATCGTCATCCCGCCTGGAATCTGGTGGGTCGGGTGGTTTTCAACCTGGCTGAAAACCGCAAAGACCCGGATGCACCGTTCGCGTTTTTAGCCACCTACACCGCGCGCTTGTCGGCCCATGGCAAGGCGCAGCATTTGCCCCTGTCAAAAGCATTGACCGAGTTTTCTGACGGCAAGCGCCAGGCACAGTTGCTGACCTTGCTCAAGCCGGTTCAGGCCGCGGCCGCGCAGTGCGACTGGCTGCGCGACATGGTGGCGGCGGGCGAAATCTACCACCCGCTGCGCTGGAGCCCGCAGGACGCCTACCAGTTTTTGTGCGATGTGCCCAAACTGGAGTCGGCCGGCATTGTGGTGCGCGCGCCGGGGGCTTGGCAGGCCGGTCGTCCCACCCGGCCGTTGGTCCGGGCCAGCGTGGGGGCACGGCCACCGTCGCTGCTGGGGCAGGATGCCTTGCTCGATTTCAGCATGGCGATCACGCTCGAGGGTGAACAACTGACGCCGGCCGAGGTCAAGGTCTTGTTCAAGAGTAGCGACGGTCTGCAACTGATTCGTGGCCGCTGGGTCGAGGTCAATCGCCAGAAGCTTGAGCGCATGTTGGCGCGTTTCCAAAGCATTGAGCAAGCGGTCAAAAAAACGGGGTTGGGCTTTGCCGAGGCGATGCGCCTACTGGCTGGTGCCTCGCTGGACGTTGCAGCAGACCCGCTGGATGCCGAGTGGTCGCAACTGGTGGCGGGGCCGTGGCTGGCCGAGACTTTGCAGGGGCTGCGCCAGCCGCAAGGTCTGGCGCAGGTCAGCCCCGGGCCGGAACTGAACGCCACTCTGCGCCCGTATCAGGCGGCTGGCGTGCGCTGGTTGTACTTGTTGACGCGCCTGGGGCTGGGTGCCTGTCTGGCGGACGACATGGGGCTGGGCAAGACGATTCAGGTGCTGGCGCTGCTGCTGGTGTTGAAGCGTGAGCAGGTCAGCGCCACGGCCACCTCGCGCCCCAGTCTACTGGTGGCACCGGCGTCGCTGCTGGCCAACTGGGCGGCTGAGGTCGAGCGTTTTACCCCCAGCCTGCGCGTGCTGATCGTGCATTCCTCTGCCATGCCGGCCCTTGAATTGCGCGCTCTCGATGCCGGGCGGCTACAGGAGGTTGACATCGTCATTACCAGCTACAGCTCCTTGTTGCGCATGCCGCTGCTGGAAGGTGTGACGTGGCGGCTGGTCGTGATTGACGAAGCACAGGCCATCAAGAACCCAGGTTCCAAGCAGACGCGTCAGGTGAAGAAGCTCAAGGCTGACACACGCATCGCGCTGACTGGCACCCCGGTAGAAAACCGCTTGTCCGATCTGTGGTCGATCTTTGACTTCACGCACCCCGGCCTGCTGGGTTCGGACAAGGTGTTTACCAGTTTCAGCAAGCGACTGACCCAGAGCGGACATTTCGGCCCACTGCGCACGCTGGTGCAGCCCTACATCTTGCGCCGCCTCAAGACCGACAAAACAGTGATTGACGATCTGCCGGACAAGACCGAGCTCAAGGCCTGGTGCCACCTGAGCCCGGCCCAGGCGGCCCTCTACCAGCGCGCGGTCGATGAACTGGCGGTGGTGTTGGAGCAGGCCGACGGGATGGCACGCAAGGGTCTGGTGCTGTCGTACCTGATGCGCTTCAAGCAGATTTGCAACCATCCGTCGCAGTGGCTGGGCGATGGCGCGTGGAGCGCTACTGAGAGCGGCAAGTTCGCCCGTTTGAGCGAGCTCGCCGAGGTAATCTCCGCGCGGGGCGAGAAGATGCTGGTGTTCACCCAGTTTCGCGAGCTTACGGAGCCGCTGGCCGCTTTTTTGGGGGCCATTTTTGGACGCGAGGGGCTGGTGTTGCATGGCGGCACCGCGGTGGCCCGGCGGCGCGTGCTGGTCAAACAGTTTCAGGACGATGAATTGACGCCGTTTTTTGTGCTCTCACTCAAAGCGGGCGGTGCCGGGCTCAATCTGACGGCGGCGTCGCATGTGATTCATTTCGATCGCTGGTGGAATCCGGCCGTGGAAAATCAGGCAACCGACCGCGCCTATCGCATCGGGCAAAAAAAGAACGTGCTGGTGCATAAGTTCATCTGCCGGGGTACGGTGGAAGATCGCATTGATCAGCTGATTGAATCCAAACAGCAACTGGTGAACGACGTGCTGGAAGGCGGTGCGGAACTGCTCTTGACCGAGATGAGTGACCGCGCTCTGCTGGACCTGGTCCGGCTCGATATTCACACTGCACAGGAAAGTTGATCGCATGAGTTATTACGGCTGGAAGCCCTATGTATCGGTGGCGCAGCGGCGTTTGAAAGCAGAAAAAGAAGCGGCCAAGGCCCGCAAAGCGGGCGCTGTTCTGACGCCGATTGCGCCCTCCCGGGGCGCCCTCGGTAAAACCTTCTGGGGCAAGGCTTGGTGCGATAACCTGGAAACCTACAGCGACTACAGCAATCGCCTGCCGCGGGGTCGCACCTATGCGCGCAACGGCTCGGTGATTGATCTCAAGATCTGCGTCGGTGAAATCCAGGCGCAAGTGATGGGTTCGAGCCTGTACAAAGTCGCTATCAATGTGATGGCGGTGCCGGTGCCGCATTGGAAGGCCATTGGCAGCGATTGCGCGGGGTCGATTGATTCATTGGTGGAGTTGTTGCAGGGCAAGCTCTCCACTGCGGTGATGCAGCGCATCTGCAAGCCGCAGAGCGGGCTGTTTCCGGCGCCGAAGGAGATCAGCTTTCGCTGCAGCTGCCCGGATTCGGCGGCAATGTGCAAGCACATTGCCGCCGTGCTCTATGGCGTGGGCGCGCGCCTGGACCAACAACCCGAGCTGCTGTTTGGTTTGCGCCAGGTGGATGCCAAAGACCTGA
>JAYVNK010000238.1:0-4637 GCA_043758475.1 Comamonadaceae bacterium
GATGTTTACAACACGCCGGAAGGTGCTGAAGGCCTTGCTACCGATGCGCAATGCGAGATTTGCTTTGAGATGCCAGTGCGCGGCGTCGCGACCAGCGGCTGGCGTGGCCGCAGTTTTTCTTTGGGCATTGCCGACAGCGTCACCGTGCTGGCGAAGACCGCCGCCATGGCTGACGCTGCAGCTACGGTGATTGCCAATGCCGTCAACGTGGTGCACCCCGGCATCGTGCGCCGCCCGGCCTGCGACATCAGGGATGACAGTGATTTGGGGGCGATGCTTGTGACGGTGGATGTGCCGCGCTTGGGTGCCAGTCAAATTCGCCAAGCCCTTGCAGCGGGTCACCACAAGGCTGGGTCTCTGGCAGAGCGCGGGCTGATCGAAGCCGCAGTGCTGGTGTGTCAAGGCCACTTCCTTGAGGCAAGTGTCGAGGCGATTCGACAGCATCGCGTGGATCGCAATTTATTCCAGTACAGTCTCTCCCCATGATCACCATCCGCCGCATATTCACCCACGTGGAAGAAATTCACCATGAGTTTGGTCCGGTTGCGGCTGTGCCACTGATTCGTGGCGCACTGGGCGTTGTGTTGACCAACCCGTTTGCTGGTCGTTTCGAGCCCAACATCTTGCCCATGATGGATGCGCTGCAGGGCGTGGGTGTGGACATGGCGCACCGTTTGCTGGCTGCCATGGATGTTCCGGTTGAGCGTATCGCCAGCTATGGCAAAGGCGCGGTGGTGGGCGCTGCGGGTGAACTGGAGCACGGTGCCCTGTGGCACGTGCCCGGAGGCTACGCCATGCGCGAACTGCTGGGCTGGAAGGGTGACCGCGCTGTGTACTCGGTCGGCCAGGCGGAGCAGAAGACTTCGCAACCGGCCCAACCCGGCAATGCGCTGGCCATCGTGCCGTCTACAAAAAAGGTGGGTGCGCCCGGCACGGCGCTGGACGTGCCGCTGACCCATATCAATGCCATTTACGTGCGCAGCCATTTCGATGCCATCGAGGTGCGCGTGCCGGGTGCGCCCGCGTCCGATGAAATTGTCTACATTCTGGCCATGAGTTCGGGCGCGCGGGTGCATGCGCGCGTGGGCGGGCTTGAGGCCAAAGACATTGCCCGCTGGGACGGGCTTCGTTAGCCCCACGCTCAAAATACAAGGTCAGCGCCTGTCAACACAACTGATCGGTCGCCCGTTTCAAATTTTCAAGAGAAGCTGCCATGCCCGCCAAGATTCGAAAAATCATTGTCCAAGTTGATGAAGTCCACATTGAAATGGGCCAGCCGGTCAACCCGCCCACACGCCGCGCGCTGGCCATGGCCGTGATCGACAACCCCTATGCAGGCCGCTATTCGCAAAATCTGGACGAGTTGATTGCCATTGGCGAAGAACTGGGCCAGTTGCTGGGCGACAAATGCGTGAAGGCGCTGGGCATTGCGCCTGGTGCCGCGCAAAGTTACGGCAAGGCAGCTATCGTGGGCGAAGCGGGCGAACTCGAGCACGCGGCGGCAATCCTGCACCCCAAGCTGGGTGCGCCGCTGCGCAAAGCGGTTGAAAAGGGCGCGGCACTGGTGCCATCGGCCAAAAAATTGGGTGGGCTGGGCACGGCGATTGACGTGCCGTTGGGCCACAAAGACGCAGCCTTTGTGCGCAGCCATTTTGATGCGATGGAGGCGCGGGTGGCCGATGCGCCGCGCGCCCGCGAAATTGTGGTGGCCGTGGTGGTCACCGACAGTGGTCGCCCGTTGCCCCGCATTGGTGGCCTGCAGGCTAGCGAGATTGTGGGCCAGGACGGTTTGCGCTGATTTTCTTTCGGTATTTATGTCACTGAGGAGTTTTTAAGATGAAGATGCTACGTCCCCTGATACTCGCCACTGGTCTGGCGGCGACGCTGGCCATGATGGCCCCCGCCCACGCGCAAGGCGTGATCAAAATTGGCGAGCTCAACAGCTACAAGGCCCAGCCCGCATTTTTGGAGCCCTACAAGAAGGGCATGGAGCTGGCGGTGGAGGAGATCAACGCGGCAGGCGGTGTCAACGGCAAAAAAATCGAACTGATCACGCGGGACGACAATGCCAACCCCGGCGACGCGGTGCGCGTGGCGGAAGAGCTGATTTCACGCGAGAAGATTGATGTGCTGGCGGGCACCTTTTTGTCAAACACCGGCTTGGCCGTTACAGACTTTGCCAAGCAGAAAAAATTCTTCTTCCTGGCCGGAGAGCCGCTGACCGACAAGATCATCTGGGGCAGTGGCAACAAGTACACCTTCCGCCTGCGCCCCGGCACGCACATGCAGGCCGCCATGCTGGTGCCCGAAGCCGTCAAGCTCAAAAAGAAGCGCTGGGCCATCGTGTACCCCAACTATGAGTATGGTCAGTCGGCGGTGGCTGCCTTCAAGCAGTTGCTCAAGGCCGCCCAGCCGGATGTGGAGTTTGTAGCTGAGCAGGCCCCGCCGCTGGGCAGGCTGGATGCAGGCAGCGTGGTGCAGGCGTTGGCCGATGCCAAGCCTGATGCGATTTTCAACGTGCTGTTTGGCGCGGACCTGTCCAAGTTTGTGCGCGAAGGCAACACGCGTGGGCTGTTCCAGGGCCGTGAAGTGGTGAGCGTGCTGACGGGCGAGCCCGAGTACCTGGACCCACTGCGCGACGAAGCGCCCAACGGCTGGATCGTCACCGGCTACCCCTGGTATGGCATCCAGACTCCCGAGCACAAGGCCTTCTTTCTGGCTTACCACGGCAAATACAAAGACTACCCGCGCCTCGGCTCGGTGGTTGGCTACACCATGATCAAGTCCATCGCAGCGGGCCTCAAAAAAGCCAAGAGCAGTGATACCGACAAGTTGGTCGCCGCATTCAAGGGCCTGCAACTCGAAAGCCCGTTCGGCAAGATCACTTACCGCGCGCAGGACAACCAGTCCACCATGGGTGCTTTCGTTGGCAAGACCAAAAACGATGGGGGCAAGGGCGTGATGGTGGATTATGTTTACCTGGACGGGGCGAAATATTTGCCGTCTGACGCCGAGGTCAAGAAGCTCAGAGCGCCAGACTGATACAGCAGCAATGAGCCTTTCCGGCTTCGTCGTTCAGCTGCTCAATGGGCTGGCTGGGGCGTCGTCGCTGTTTTTGGTGGCAGCGGGCTTGTCGCTGATTTTTGGCGTCACGCGCATCGTCAATGTCGCGCACGGGTCGTTCTTTATGGTGGGCACCTACGTGGCCTATACCCTGGTAGACCGATTGGGGGCAAGCCTGGGTTTTTGGCCCGCGCTGCTGCTGGCGGCGCTGGCCGTGGGTGTGTTGGGTGCCTTGGTTGAGGTGCTGCTGCTGCGGCGAATCTACAAAGCGCCGGAGCTGTTCCAGTTGCTGGCCACGTTTGCCTTGGTGCTGGTCATCAAAGATGCCGTGCTGTGGCTGTGGGGGCCGGACGAACTGCTGGGGCCGCGGGCGCCGGGCTTTAAAGGCGCGGTTGAGATTCTGGGCCGGCAGTTCCCATCGTATGACCTGTTTTTGATTGTGGTGGGACCGGTCGTGCTGGGCTTGCTGTGGTTGCTGCTCACGCGCACGCGCTGGGGGACGCTGGTGCGCGCCGCCACGCAAGACCGCGAGATGGTGAGCGCTCTGGGGGTGAACCAGGCCTGGCTTTTCACGGCAGTGTTTGCGCTGGGCGCGCTGCTGGCCGGGTTGGGCGGTGCCTTGCAGTTGCCGCGTGAGCCCGCCACGCTGGAGATGGACCTGAACACCATCGGTGCTGCCTTTGTGGTGGTGGTGGTGGGCGGCATGGGGTCGATTCCCGGTGCTTATGTTGCCGCATTGCTGATTGCGGAAATTAAAGCGGTGTGTATCTGGCTGGGCGTTGTGGAAATCGGCGGTATCAGCGTGTCGTTTTCCAAGTTGACGCTGGTTGTGGAGTTTTTAGTCATGGCGGTGGTTCTGGTGGCGCGCCCCTGGGGTTTGCTTGGGCGGCCCCAGGCACCTAGCCGGTACGTGGGGATGCAGGAGGAGCCGCTGCGCGCGTCTGGCTGGCCCTACCTCATGGCGGTGGCTGCGTTGGGCATTGTGTTGCTGGTCTTGCCGGTTATCACCGCTCAGTCGCCCTACACCACAGTGCTCATGATTGACCTGCTGGTGGCTGCGCTGTTTGCCGCAAGCCTGCACTTCATCATGGGGCCGGCAGGTATGCATTCGTTTGGCCACGCAGCGTATTTTGGTCTGGGCGCTTACGGCGCGGCGCTGTTTGTGCGCACCACCGGCATGCCTATGGAGATGGCGTTGGTCGCGGCACCGTTGATTGCTGCAATCGGGGCGCTGCTGTATGGCTGGTTCGCGGTGCGTTTGTCGGGCGTGTACCTGGCGATGCTCACGCTCGCCTTTGCGCAGATCACGTGGGGCATCACCTACCAGTGGGACAGGTTCACGGGCGGCAGCAACGGCCTCACGGGTGTCTGGCCGTCGGACTGGCTGGCCGACAAGCGCAGCTACTACTACCTGACGTTGGCGCTGGTGGTGGCCGGTTTGCTGCTTATGCGCCGGGTGTTGTTCTCGCCGTTTGGCTACAGCCTGCGGGCCGGTCGTGACTCGCCCATGCGCGCAGACGCGATTGGCATGGATGTCAAGCGCCTGCAGTGGGTGGCGTTTGTCATCGCCGGCA
>JAYVNK010000239.1:0-4635 GCA_043758475.1 Comamonadaceae bacterium
TGGGAATCAGCAGGTTGTCGCCTTCTAGCCGGATGCCGTGGGACTGCACGCCCTTGGTGGTCAGATACGGGTGGCTGGTGCAAGTTGTTGCCACGTTGAACCGGCTGGCCGCGTCCACAGCCGCTGATTCATTGCGCTGCGCCTGCTCACTGTCCCGCTGTGCTTTCATGGCTTGTACGCGGTTCTGGTGGGCCTCGCGCTCTGCCTGCGTCATTTCCGTGGTGGACTTGCTGCACCAGTTTTGGGTAAGGCCTTCGCGCCAGCAACCGAATGCGCCAGCCGCCACACCATCCCTGTGCAGCACATACCAGCCCGATTCGTCACGCGGTTTGCCATTGGAGCTGAACCGGTGAATCTTGCCATCGGCAATGGTGGTGTCCGGTGGTTCCAGCCCCGCCGCTGCAATCGCTGCCCGAAACGCTTGCTCCGGGTTGATGGCCACGGCGAAGGGAATCGGCGTAAATGTGTTGGGTAGTGCGCTCATTCGTTCACCCCCAGTTTCCGGGCAAAGGTTTGCAGGGCTTCAAAGTCCTGAGCGTAGAAACTGAGTCCATATTTGCACACCAGAAACCCGCCATCCTTCAACGGGTGGACTGCATGGCCCCGGATAGCAAGCTGTGCCATCAGCGTAGCCACCGCTTTACTGTGACGCTGCCCCGTGGCAAAATTCAGGTCGTTGGTGGTGTTGGTATCAAGCCCTTCGGTGTTGCAAGCGCCGGGGGCTTTTTCATGGGCGTGGATCACTTTGCTGCCCTCCACCGTTTGAACCACTGCGAAGGGGTTGCGCACCACATCGCCAGTGCCATGCGAATGAATGTGGCCTTCATTGCGTTGCCCCTGCAAATGCTTCGGTGCGCTTTGCGTGCAAGGCTTTCACCAGCTCGCGTATTTGGTCGTCAGACTTGCCCGCAACCCGCGCCGTGGCTATGGCTTGCGCTTCGTAGTCGGGCCAGCCCTTTGCACGTTGCCCAATGGCTACACCGCTGGTGAATAAACCGGCGCGGATAGCGTTGTAAACGCTTGCGTCCGCCCGGTGCCCCAATACCCGCTTAACTTCGGGCAATCTCAAAATCAACATTGCTAATCCCCTTTGGGTCTCGCTAACGGTTGCTAGCGATTGGGGGGCACTGTCCCAGCTTGACGCAATACTGAGAATACCGTGTGCATTGCACCGGCTAGCCTATGCAGTGCAACGGCTAGGTTGTCATTGGCACGTTGCGTAGCGCTTTTCTTGCCGCGCTAAAAGACATTCCTAAGTGTGCACATTCCTGCTCTGCGCACACATCGCGACTGGAATATTTTCCACTTTGCCAAGCGTCCCGAATTTCCTTTTGTTTGTCTCGGGTGCCACCGGGTTTGCTGTGCAAAGCATCAGCGGCCTTCTTTGCTTTTTTTGATCGCAATGAAATCGCGGTTCTCGCATTTCCCAATTCGATTCCTAGACACCATCCAGCCGTTCTCTTTACTAACCTTTGGCACTCCATAGCGCAAAGCAATACCCACTCCGTATCAACGCCGTCTTCTAGGTTTGATAGGGCCTGTTGACTCAAACGAAATGCCACGCCTAGGCTCTGGAGGGCGAGGCCTCGTTGATCCAAAGAAACTCCGCTTTGAATGTAATCACCATTCAAATCGCTAAGCACCAAAATATCGTCATGCTTCGCGCCGAGATGGTTTACCAGTTCCGGCACATCCGTCGCAACGCCCTGGAGTGACTCCCGCAGAATTTCCCTATAGCGTTTAGCTGTGGCCTCGTCCATTGTTCTTGCCCCTGTAACGCCCCAATGAAAGTAGCCAGCGCCGCCGGGTCAGGGTGTCCCGGTTTTCACCATCGGGGATCAGCCGATAGCTAGGCGTGGCGAAACTCTCAGGCGGTCGCTGCCTGATTCTGTGTCCGTGTGCGGCTGGTAGTGATACTGGCCTGCGCTTGCGCCGTGGCTTGCCAGCCCTTGGACGTTTCGCGCAGTACCAGCATGAAACGCTCGGATTCATTCAAAGCCGTCACGATGCCGCACACCTGTGCGTGGCCGTCTGCGTGTGCCGTGTACAGCACCCGCATGATGGTATCGGCCATCTTGGGCACACGCCCAGTTTTCTCCCAGATAGCCACGGCCTGCCCCGTCACTCCCAGCAATTGGCCTAGGCTGGGTTGAGACAAATTCAGCCCCTGACGCAGATACCGAAATTCAGCGCCCGCGAGTTTGCTGGGCTTCTTGGTAAGTGCAAGGCAGACAGCCCGCGTCAGCCCCTCCAGGTCATCAAATGCCACCGCTGGCCCATAGGGTGTGCGTTCTTGCCTGTAGCCGTTTTCAAGCCACACATTGCGCAAGCCGCCATCCGTGAAGTGATACATGGTCATTCTCCAATTTGCATTACCGTTACAACCATACCCGCCCCAGCCGTTGGGCTTTCCAATGCCACCACTGCGCCCACCTTGCGCCCCGCAATGGCTCGCTCCATCCGGCAATGTGTGTGCCCTGTTTTCAGGTCTGGTTCAGGCTCCCGCCGGATGATGCCTCGCTGCAACACTTCCAAGATTTGCGCGTGGGTCATACCTCTTTGCCGCATACGGGTCTGCGCGTGGATAGTGAAAAGAATCCGCCCACTGTCCTGAGCAAGCTCCCGAATCAGCGCTTCCCATTGCTGCTTTGTGGGATTGCGGGACATATATAAATTATAGGTCTTTGTTCGCCCCTACCGATGGTAATGTCAGGCCGCTAGACCCCGTAGCGGTATCACGTCGCCGCGCGTGGCCAGCTTGTCCAGGTAGTCCGCCCATCGCTGCATCATTACTGTGCGGTGTTTCAGGTACTGCGTGCGGTTGTATGCCCGTCCATTCGCATCCTTCACCGCGTGGGCTAACTGGGCCTCGATTACCAGCGGGTCTATGTTCAATTCCTCTGCCAGCAAGGTGCGTGCAGTTGCGCGGAAACCATGCACGCTCTGCGCATCCGGCCCATAGCCCAGCGTCAACAATGCGGCTCGTAGAGTGTTGTCACTGATGGGTCTTTCGTGGCTACGCTCACCAAAAAAACACAGCTTGCTATGCCCTGTAATCGGGTGCAGCTTGCGCAGTATTTCCACGGCCTGCGTGGGCAAAGGCACTTGGTGCGGGTTGCCGTTGCGCTTGCCATCCACGCTGCGCTTCATTCGCGCCGATGGAATAGTCCACATAGCCCCGTCTAGGTCAAACTCTGCCCATTCCGCCGCCCGCAGTTCGCCAGGTCGCTGGAACAACATCGGTGCCAGTTGCAGCGCCGCCCGGACAATTGGCCCACCCTGATAACCACGGATTACCCGGATCAGTTCACCCAGCTTCACCGGGTCGGTGATGGCCGCAAAGTGTTTACCATGGTGGGGTTTCAACGCGCCGCGAATGTCTGCGGTTATGTCTCGGGGTACCCGGCCCGTGGCCACCGCATAGCGCCACACCTGCCCCGCCGTGGTCAATACCCGGTGTGCCACGTCCAACGCGCCGCGTTCCCCGACCCTGCGTACCGTGGCAAGTAGTTCAATGGCTTCAATGTCCGCCATGCGCCGCGTCCCCAAAAAAGGGAACAGGTCTTTTTCAAGGTTGCGCTTTTCCCGAATGGCGTAGTGACTACTCCAACTGTCCAATTTCAGTGCGTACCATTCCAGCGCCGTTACTTTGAAGATGTCAGCGTCCGGCGTGGTGGCTTTCAGCTTTTCAACCTTGCGCACCTGCACCGGATCAAGCCCAGTGGATTTTTTCAGCTTTGCCGCGTCACGGGCCTTGCGGGCATCCTTCGCGCCCACGTCCGGGTAGCTTCCCAGCGCCATCCGGCCCTCTTTCCCATCTTTGCGGTATTTGTAGAACCAACGCCTTGACCCCGCCGGACTGACTTCAAGGTACAAGCCGCCGGAACAGGCCAGCCGCGCCCGAGGCTTTCCCGATGGGCAGGTTGCGTTTCTGCATTGGGCATCGGTCAACATGGGGGAACAACTCCTACTTCAAACCGCGGGAACAAGGGGTTTCACTGGGAAACGGGGGAACAACTACCCCAAAACCCTGTTTACCCCGACTTGTTCCCCCGTATGTTCCCCCGATTTCGCTTATTAGTCAATAGCCCTTGCTAGTGATTGCTAGTTCGTACGCTGTTGATTTACCATTGAAAAAGGCCGTTAAGAATCGCTCCTTAAAGGCCTTTAAACTGTCTCATGGTCGGTGTGAAAGGATTCGAACCTTCGACCCCTTGCACCCCATGCAAGTGCGCTACCAGGCTGCGCCACACACCGAATCACGCCCAAATTATAACCTGTGGCATTGCCCAGTGATGTTTGCAAATATCAGTAAGCGGCAGTGAGCAGATTGCGGATTTCAAACAGCTCGCGGCGCACCAGCAAAAGCTGCTCGTTGCCAACGCCTGCGCCGTCATCAAGCTGGGTGTCGTCAAAGTCGTCGAGTTCTGAGTCGCTGACTTCAAGCACCTCGACCCCATCGAGCATTACCTCGCCGTTGCGCTTTTTATCGCGCTCAGCCTGCACGATTTCCTGCATTTTATTGCGCGCGCCGCTGATGGTGAAGCCCTGGTCGTAGAGCAAATCGCGGATGCGCCGAATCATCAGCACCTCGTGGTGCTGGTAGTAGCGGCGGTTGCCGCGCCGTTTCATCGG
>JAYVNK010000240.1:0-13894 GCA_043758475.1 Comamonadaceae bacterium
GAGGGAATGGTTTTTTCTTCAGGCTTCAAGACGCTGGTGAGGCCCTTGTTTTTGACCATGAATTTGCTGTAGGGCGAGGCCGGGTCATTCGCGTCACCGAAGTGAAAGACATCGGCCGGGCAGGTCTCAACGCACGCCGGTTCCATGTTGGCATCGAGCCGGTGGCTGCAAAAATCGCATTTGTCGGCGATGTCGTTGTCATCACAACCGATGGCACCGTAGGGGCAGGCTGCTTCGCATTTGCCCAGGTGCGTGCACTTGTCGGGGACGACGCGCACGATGCCATCGGCACCTCGTTCAATCGCCTGGTTGTCGCATGACTTCAGGCACGGCGTGTCTTCGCACTGCATGCACAGCGTGGGCAAAAAGTTGCGGGTGACTTTGGGGAACTTGCCCTGGTCGTAGTAGTAGACCTTGGTTCGAAAGCGCCCGAGTGGCACTTTGTTTTCAACCTTGCAGGCGACAGAGCAGGCGTGGCATCCTATGCAGCGCTCCACGTCAAGGGCCATTTTCCAGCGGGCGATTTGTCCGGTGGCGGGGTTGACGAGGCCTGTGGCCATGGGATGTCCTTTCGATTGGAACTAAAAATTAGTGATGGGGCAGTATCGGGATTTCGGTGGGCCATTCCTGGATGTGCAATATTGGTTGAGCAAATTGCAGAGGATTGGTGGCTTGCCCAGGCACAGAAATGCGCCAAGCTAAGGTGCTATATTAGTTGTAGCTGACTATGCACTATAGACAAGGGCTAGAGGCATATTTGACGACTTTTTACCGCAGCAATGCGGTAAAACAGGCTTGCGGGGCGCTGAGGCCCCGCGGAGTCGTTTGCAAGGCTACTTGATCAGGCCTTCGGCTTTCATGGCCGCCACCACTGAAGGGCGCGCGCCGACGCGGTCGCGGTAGGCCAGGATGTTGGGGTACGGTGCTAGATCAATACCCACGTGAGGTGCCCAGCCGGTCACGGTGAACAGGTAGCAGTCGGCCACGCTGAAGGCGTCTCCCATGGCGTACTGCTTGCCCGCCAATTCACCTTCGGTGAACTTTAGGCGCTCATGCAGCTTGGCAGTGGCAATGGTTTTGTACTCGGCCGGCGTGGCGGGGTTGAACAGCGGGCTGAATCCCTTGTGCAGCTCGGTGCCAATGAAGGTCAGCCACTCCTGCAGCTTGGCGCGCTCAAACGTGCCATTGACCGGGGCCAGGTTTTTGGCGGGCACCTGGTCGGCAATGTACTGCACGATGGCCGGGCCTTCGCGCAGGGTGCGGCCATCGTCCAGCACCAGGAATGGCACGTAGCCCAGCGGGTTGATGGTGTAGTAGTCGGTGCCGTCGGCCAGCTTGTGGGTTTTGGTGGGGGCTGCAACCGCCTCATAGGCCAAGCCGGCTTCTTCCAGCGCGATGTGGGGCGACAGGGAACACGCGCCGGGGGAGTAATAGAGTTTCATGGTGTCTTCGTCGTGGGTTTGTTGCGCGGGGCAACGGTTGAAAAATCGGTGAAGTGGATCGCAATGCTAGCTGAAGGCGCGCATTCTCGCAGACGTGCAGCGTGGCGTGCCAGAATCCGGGGTATGAAAAACCTTGTGTCACGCCGGATTGAACCCACCGCTTGCCTGGCAGTTCTTTTGCTGGTCGGGCCGGGCGCGGCCCATGGGCAAGGCGCTGCTGAGGACCCGACTTTCAAATTGACGGTCACAAGCCACCGGTTCAGTGAAAGCGGCAACGGCGCCGACATCAATTTACGGCATTCGTCAGATTGGGGCACGCAGTGGCTCGGGTATTTCAGCGCCAGCGGCCTGGACGCACACCAATATCGCGGTGGGTGGGAACGCCCTTTTGGCGACACTGTACGCGTCCTGCCCTCGCTTCAAGTGGCCTCTGGGGGCTTTGTGGGCGGGAGCATCAGCGTTGAAACCGGCAAAACCTGGTTTGTTGGCGCGGGTTTGGGCCGCACCAATTTGCGCCCGTACTTCAACCTGAACTTCGACCCGAATGACGCGTGGACACTCGGCGGCGGTTACCGGGTACCGGGGGGCGCAAGCTACTCGGTGAGCCTGACCCGCGACAACCGCGATAACCCGGACCAGCAGCATTTCCATGCCGTGTACCGCGCGCCCATCAACGGCCAGGACCGCCTGACCATAGACCTGCTTTACAAGCAAGGGCTGGTCAATGGCGAGGGCATCCGCAAACTGGGCGCCACGGTCACCTACGACTGGCCGCGCTACTTCGTGCGCCTGGCCTATGATCCGAACACTAATTTCACCGTTGACAACGTCGTGCGGGTGAGTGTGGGGACGCGGTTTTAGGCCGTTGTCTTTCGCAAATTTTTACGCAGCACAAAGTTTCAAGTGGTCAAACTACTGGGAGAGAAAATGAAAATTTCAAAAGCGAGCCTGCTGATGGCCTGTTCAGTTTCAGTATGGCTGTTGACCGCTTGTGGCGGCGGCGGCGGAAACGCGACACTGAGCGGATCGCTCAATGGTCTGGCCCCGGGCCTGAAAGTTGCGCTGCAAGTCAACAGCGGCAACGACCTCACTTTGACCAGCAATCAGGCGTTCTCGTTCCCGGCCACGTTGCCCAGCAACCGCAGCTTCAAGGTGAGCGTGCTCACCCAACCGGTGGGGCAGATTTGCAGCATTGCCAATGGCAACGGCTCGGTTGACAGCATTGGCAGCGACGTTGGCAGCATTGCTGTTTCCTGCGTGTCTGGTGTGACCATCACTGGCACGGTGTCTGGCGTGGCAACCGGGGGGGTTGTCACCTTGAGCAACAACGGCGCTGCGCGGCTGCCCGTTTCTGTCAATGGCCCCTATGGCTTTCCTGGCACGCTTGCATCGGGGTCGGCCTATGCCGTGACAGTGTCAACACAGCCAGCGGGCCAAATTTGCAGCGTGGCAAACGCTATAGGCACCGTCGGGACCAGCACGGTTGCCAGCGTTGACGTTTCCTGCATCACGGGTGTGACCATCAGCGGTACGGTTTCCGGCCTGGTTGCGGGTACCACGGTGACCTTGAGCAACAACGGCGCGGCGCTGCTCCCTATCACCGTCAACGGGGCTTATGGATTTCCTGGCACGCTTGCGCCAGGGTCGGCCTATGCCGTGACCGTGTCTACGCAGCCAACGAGCCGTACCTGTAGTGTGGCAAATGCCACAGGCACCGTCGGGGCCGACGGGGTTCTCGGCGTTGACGTTTCTTGCCTCTAGTTTTGCACTCTGAAAAACACAAATCGATATATAAAACATAGCGTTAGGTCTTTATTTAGCAACGACTAAAAGCCTGTTGCAGAGTTCTGCGCTGTAGCATGCGGCCATCGTTCCGGCGGCAGTTGCCAGGCAGAAAGCCGCCCAACCTAGACCCACAAATTTGTACATGCAGACCCGCCGAATTACCCGCTACTTTCATCGCCCCCGCCTGATCACATCGGCGGCGGTGGGGGTTGTGGTTTTTCTGGCTTTGCTGCCTGTGACTCAGGTCGGCCGGGCTATGCTGATTTCCTTCAACGTTGCGGCCGCATTTTTCCTTTGTCTGATTGCCGTCCTGATGTCCCGGGCAACACCGGCAACCATGCGCCACCGCGCGGTGCTTCAGCAGGAAGGCCAGTGGACCGTGTTGGCAATCAGCCTGTGCGTGGCTGGCGTGGTGCTTGGCGCTCTGTCCAACGAACTCCATGCGGCAAAGAACAAGTCTTTGGGGGACATCGCCCTGGCCAGCAGCTCCATCTTTCTGTCCTGGCTTTTTGTGGCGGTCATGTTTGCCCAGCAGTACGCGCACAGCTTTTATGTGAAGGCTGGGCAGTTGGTGTTTCCAGGCACGGACCATCCTGATTATTGGGATTTCACGTACTTTGCCGTGGTTCTGAGCATGTGCTGCCAAACTTCCGATGTGGTGGTGTCGTCAAGCAGCATGCGGCGATTGGTGATGCTTCACAGCGTGGTTTCGTTTTTCTTCAATGTCATCATCATTGCGATTACTGTCAACGTTGTCGCCGGTGTGCTGTGATTCGCAGGGCAGGCTGCGTAGCACGCCAACGTTGGCATGCGTGCAATGCAAAAAGATGTGCGAAAGCTTTACTTGGCAGCGCACGCCTTGCCATGGTCGGCATGATTGCCCTTGGCGGTCGCATCGGCCTCGGTCATGTACTCGCCTACTTTGGTTTTGCCATAAAACTTGGTGCCTTCGCAGTGATACGCCTTGGATTTCGTGTTAACCCAGACTTTTCCTCCGCCACCGCCTGCGGCCGCGACGGATGGCGATGCAGCGGAAGGAGCCGCTGCTGATTTTGACTTGGCATTTGGAGCCGCTTTTTCCGCTGGCATGGCCGTAGCCGCAGCGGGCGACGACGCGGCAGTTACGGGTGCTGGCGCGGCTGCTTTTTGTGCAAAGCTTGCTGCGGCGAACGTTAGGCCAGCCGCAACCAGCAGCACCCGGATATTTGATTTCATAAAATTCCTTGAGATTGGATACGCGCCATAAGCTGACGCAGGCAGACTGTAACGCACGCGCAAACAAAAATGTGTCTGGTTTGTAACTGCCGCGCAATGACCGGGCCGAACATCGTGGACCTGTTACGCTATGACTACTGTTGCACCGACACGGCTCACCACGCTGTACCCCAACGCATGACGTCTACGCATTCGACCTCCAAGACCTTGAAACCAATTTCCCACGGGCCATTGCCTCACGCGGAACAGGAGTGCATCCTCGTCCTGCAAGGCGGCGGCGCTTTGGGCGCTTACCAGGCGGGCGTGTTTGAGGCCTTGAGCACGGTCTACCGCGAACCCACCTGGGTGGCGGGCATCTCCATCGGTGCGATCAATGCCGCACTCATCACCGGGAACCCGGCCAACACCCGTGTAGCCAGGCTGCGCGAGTTTTGGCAGCTTCTGAGTTCATCATTCCAGCCGTCCGCGCTGGCCAGCCAAGTCAATGACCGGCAGGCCGTCAACGAAGCCAGCGCCACCCGAGTCATGCTAATGGGTGTGCCAGGCTTCTTTGCACCGCGCTTTCCACCAGCTCCGTTTCAGCCGCGCGGCACGCTGGCGGCAATCAGCTACTACGACACGGCCCCTCTCAAGCAGACGCTGGAGCGGCTGGTTGATTTTGACCGCATCAACTCAGGCGCGGTGCGGCTGTCCGTCGGCGCGGTCAATGTGCGCAGCGGCAATTTTGAGTATTTCGATTCAGCCCGGCAGCGCATAGACGCGCGCCACATTATGGCCAGCGGCGCGCTGCCGCCGGGTTTTGCGCCGGTGGAGATTGACGGTGAGCACTATTGGGACGGTGGCCTGGTTTCCAACACGCCCTTGCAGTATGTGCTGGACCAGCCCGACAAGCGGCGGCGCGTTGTGTTTCAGGTGGACCTGTTTGCGGCCACGGGTGCCATGCCCGCCACGCTGGCCGAGGTGACAGAACGCGAGAAGGACATCCGCTTTTCCAGCCGCACGCGCCTCAACACCACCATGGAGCTTGACCGCCAGGTCATTGCGCAGGCAGCCCAGCGCCTGATTGCCAAATTGCCGCCTGCGCTGCGTGACGACCCTGATGTGCGCGCGCTGTCACGCATGCGCAGCGAAAGCGCGGTTGACGTGGTGCACCTGATTTACCGCAGCAAACACTACGAGAGCCAGTCGAAAGACTATGAGTTCTCACGCCTGTCGATGCAAGAACATTGGGATTCTGGGCGTGCCGACATGGCGCACACCTTGCATGACCCCCGGTGGGTGCAGCGCGAACGCAGCACCACCGGGGTGCATGTGTTTGACCTGACCTCGGACGGCCCCGCCGCCAAACCAACCCTTGCCTGACCCGTCTCATGAACATCGACGACGTAAAACGCAACGCCTTCGCGATGCCGCTGACCAGCCCGGCCTATCCGCCAGGCCCCTACCGCTTTAAGAACCGCGAATTTCTGATCGTCACCTACCGCACCGACCTGGACGCCTTGCGCGCCGTGGTGCCCGAGCCGCTGCAGATCACCGAGCCCATCGTCAAATACGAATTCATCCGCATGCCGGACTCCACTGGCTTTGGCGACTACACCGAGTCTGGCCAGGTGATTCCCGTGACGTTTGAGGGTGTTGCCGGTGGCTATGTGCATTCGATGTACCTGAACGACGAGGCGCCGATTGCCGGGGGCCGTGAACTGTGGGGTTTCCCCAAGAAGCTGGCAGCGCCCTCAATGACGGTAGAGAAAGACACGCTGCTGGGCACGCTGGACTACGGCCCGGTGCGCGTGGCCACGGCCACCATGGGCTACAAGCACCGCATGCTGGATGTGGACACTGTTTGCGCGGCCATGCTTGCTCCCAACTACCTGCTTAAGATCATTCCGCATGTGGACGGCAGCCCGCGCATTTGCGAGCTGGTGCGGTATTTTCTGGAAGATGTCACCGTCAAAGGCGCGTGGACGGGTCCGGCTGCGCTGGAGCTGGTGCACCATGCTCTTGCGCCGATCGCCCGGCTGCCGGTGCTTGAAGTGATCTCAGGCACCCATATCTTGAGCGACATGACGCTGGGCATGGGCTCGGTGATTCATGACTATCTGACTTGACCCGACCCGACTCAATCCCGCCAACCTAACCCGAAAGCACTCCCATGAAACTTCAAGACAAAGTGTGCATCGTCACCGGTGCCGCCAGCGGCATCGGCAAGGAAATCGCCATGACCTACGCCCGCGAAGGCGGCAAGGTGGCGATTGCCGACCTCAACAGGGATGCGGCGCAGGCTGTTGCTGACGAAATCACAAAAGCAGGTGGGACCGCCATGGCCGTGGCCATGGACGTGACCAGCGAAGAGCAGGTCAATGCCGCCGTTGCAGCGGTCGTGGCAGCCTATGGCGGCGTGGATGTGCTGGTCAGCAATGCGGGAATCCAGATCGTGCACCCGATTGAAGAATTTCCCTTCGCCGACTGGAAGAAGATGCTGGCCATCCATTTGGACGGCGCTTTCCTCACCACCAAGGCCTGCGTGCCGCACATGCAGGCCTCGGGCAAGGGGGGCAGCATCATCTACATGGGCTCGGTGCATTCCAAAGAGGCGTCGGTGCTCAAATCAGCCTACGTCACGGCCAAGCATGGCCTGATTGGGCTGTGCAAAACCGTATCGAAAGAGGGCGGCAAGCACAAAATCCGCGCCAACGTGATTTGCCCCGGCTTTGTGCGCACGCCGCTGGTTGAAAAACAGATTCCTGAGCAAGCCGCTGCGCTGGGCATCAGCGAAGAGGATGTGATCAAGAAAGTCATGCTCAACGAAACCGTGGACGGCGAATTCACCACCGTGCAGGACGTGGCCGATGTGGCGCTGCTGTTTGCCGGGTTCGGCTCAAATGCGCTGACTGGGCAATCGCTGGTGGTCAGCCACGGCTGGTTCATGCAGTGAGGTGGCCTGCTGCAAATTGGCGGCAGGGGCGCGATTTTCAACGGGCCAGACAAGCCCGGCGCAAAGGCCGGTCCCCGCGTATGCCTGCACGGTTGAGTCGCCAGTGCCATTGACCAGCTCGAAGCGCGCACGCAGCATGGCAGCATAGCGCGCCACAATGGCCAGGCCCAGGCCGACGCCTTGCCCTGCTTCAATGCCAACACCCGTGCCCGATCTTGCACCCGAACCCGAACCCGTGCCCGTGCTGGCGCCATTCACAGCATCAGCGCCCCTACCGCTGCCAGCCCGCTGCCAGCGCCGCACCATGTTTTGGCGTTGCCCTGCTTCAATGCCAGGGCCGTTGTCGGTCACCCACATTGCCACCGTGCCAGTCGCGCATTGCAGCTCGACAGTGATGGCGGGCGCTGTGCCCGCTGCGGGTTTGCCGTAGCGCAGCGCGTTGTCCAGCAAGTTGTTGAGCACGCCTTCGATCAGGCCCGCGTCGCCGGGCACCGTCACGGGCTCGTCAATGCCGCGTGCACCCAGGTCGACACCCAGCGCGTCGGCGCGTGGCATGGCTTGCAGAACCACGCGGCGCACCAGCGCGTCCAGCGCGACCGGCACCAGGCGCAGGCTGTCGCGGGTCTCGTCGGCCAGCGCCAGCGCCAACAACTGCGTCACCATGTGGCTGGCGCGGGCCTCGCTGGCAGACACGGCTTTGAGCTGTTGCTGCCATACCAGCGGATTTGCCTGGGCCAGCCCGTATTCAGCCAGCGCGCGGATGCCAGCCAGCGGCGTGCGCAGTTCGTGCGCCACATTGCCGGCAAATTCGCGCTGCGCCTGCACGCCGGCCTCGACCCGCGCCATCAGCGAATTGATGGCACCGCCCAGCTGCTGCAGGTCGCGCGTGGAGGCCTGCACGGCCACGGGCGCCAGGTCATGGGTATCACGCTGGTCAAGCGCGCGCTGCAGCGACGCCAGGGGATGCAGGTCGGTACCAATGGCGCGGCGCAGCCACCAGGCCAGCAGCAGCAGCAACGCCGCTTGCGGCACCAGGGAGAACAGCAGCACGCGGTGCAAGAGATCGGTGCGGCTGTGGGTGGTTTGCGCCATCACCACCTGAAAGGCCAGGCCGTCATCCGCAGCGGGGCGGTAAATGCTCACCAGACGCAGCGGATTGCCTTGGTGGCTGGTATCGCTGAACTCGAATCGTTTTTCGATGGTCTCGCTTTTTATGATGGCTGGGTCTGGTGCTTGGGTGGCCCCGGGCGTTGCGCCAGGCACGGGCGCGCGCAGCCATGCGTGGCCGCTGACCAGACTGCCATCAAAGCGGCGCACTGCAAAATAAACCGACTCGCTCTGGTCAAACAGCAGGGCCTTGAGCTCACTCTCAGTCAGCTTGAGCTGCACGCCTTTCGGGCCGGTCTGCACATTGGCAGCCAGCGCGTAGGCGTCGTCCAGCAGGGCGCGGTCAAACCCCTGCTGCAAGTAGTAATAGGCCACGCTGGTGGTGATAGCGGTGCCTACCAGCCACACCAGCCCCAGCGGCAGCAGGACATGGCGCGCCAGGCGGTTGCGCAGCGATGGCAGCCGTACAGGAAGTAGTGCTGGCGTGGTCGCTGGTACACGGGTGGGCGGTGGCACGGGGGGGCTCAAGCGTTGCTCCTCGACGCGGCTTCCAGCGCGTAGCCGAGCCCGCGCAGCGTGCGGATGCTCACGCCACTGGCAAGGACCTCGGGCATATCCGGCAGGTCAAGTGGCCCAGTCAGCTTTTTCCGCAAGCGCGAGATGAATGCTTCGAGCGCGTTGTCGCCCAGGGCGTCGTCAAAGCTGGACAGCTTGTCCGACAGCTCGCGTTTGCTGACCACGCGCCCGGGCGGGGTCATCAGTTCCCACAGCACTTCAAACTCACGTGCTGGCAACTCCAGCGGCTGGCCATGAAGCGTGAAGCGCCGTGCGCGCCGGTCCAGGGCCAGTGCGCCCAGCGCCACCTGGTCTTGCGTGCCCTGGGTGCGCCGCACCAGCGCTCGCAGGCGGGCGTCCACCTCGCCCAGATCGAAGGGCTTGCCGAGATAGTCGTCGGCACCGGCGTCCAGCCCGGCAATGCGCTCTTCGGTGCGCGCCCGCGCGCTGAGCACCATCACCGGCGTGCAGTCACCCCGGCGGCGCGCCTCGCGCAGTGCCAGCAGGCCCGAGCCATCGGGCAGGTTCAGGTCCAGCAGCACGGCGTCATACGGCTGCACCTGCCACAGCGCGCGGGCGTCAGCCAGGGTGGCGGCTTCGTCCACGCGGTGCCCGCCGTCCACCAGGCTGGCGTGCATCACGCCGCGCAGCACTGAGTCGTCTTCAACCAGCAGGATTCGCATGGCTATGTGAGGGACGATTAGGAGGTCTTCTACGTAGTAAGCACATGGCCCAGGTCAGGTGGCAGTCAGCCGGTTGCGGCGATAAACAGAGCGAAGGAAAAATTAATGATGAGGATACGACACATCTGCGGCGCGGCGCTTGGTTTGGCAGGAGGCGTTTTTGCCGGGCTGTTGCATGCGCAGGTCGCTCAAACGCCCCCCACAACGGCCACGCAAGCGTCTGCGCTGACACTCGCTCAAGCAGCCCCCATAACACTCGCACAAGCGTCTCCCCTGACGCTCGCGCAAGCGCTCAGGGCCGCGCGCAACAACGTTGACGTGGCACTGGCACGCAGTGCCGCCGCCGCTGCGCAGGCTGACGTGCTGGCAGCGGACCACGCTCCGCCTCCCACGCTGTCTGCCAAGCTCAGTTCGATTGACCTGCAAAACGGCATTGGCGCAGGGAACCTGCTGGGGGACAAGCGCATCGACAAAGGCATTGGCGTTGACTGGACTTATGAGCGCGGCAACAAGCGGGCCTTGCGCACTCAGACGGCGCAACGCAACGCCAGCGCGGCCGAGGCTGACCTGGAGGACACCCAGATGCAGCAATTGCTGGCAGCTTCCAGCGCTTTTTTTGACCTCAGCGCGGCGCAAGAACGGGTCATGCAGGTGCAAGCCATTGCCGCTGGCACGGCGCAGATTGCCACAACTGCCGCGCGACGGGTGAGTGCCGGCGATTTGGCGCGCCAGGACGCGTTGCGGCTTGAGATTGAAGCCGAGCGCGCCAAAGGCGATGTGCTGACGGCCAAGCTGGAGCGTGGGCGGGCATCGCTGGCGCTGGCGTCGCTGCTGGGCGCTGGCGCGGCTGCAGGCGCAGGATCAGGCGCGACTGCGGTTCCTGCCGCAGCGCCAGGGCAGACCTTGCAGACCTTGCAAACCTTACAGACGCAAGCGGATTGGCCCGCCTTGGCAAGCGCTGACGCGTTGTCTAGTTTTGCCGCAAACGACAGCAACCTGCAAGCCTGGGTTGACGCCCGCCCCGACGTGCGCGCCGCCACCCTGCGTGTGGAAGCCGCCCGCGCGGCGCAGGCTGGTGCCAGCGCGCTCAAAAAAGCCGACATCACCTGGGGCGTGTCGTTTGACCATTTCCCCGGCACGTCCACCCGCCAGCTTGAGCTGCGCCTGCAAATGCCCTTGCAGTTTGGCTACCAGTTTCAGGGTGAAACGGCGCGCGCGCAGGCCCTGTTGACGGCCGCGCAAGACGCGCTGGACAAGGCGCGTCGCGTAGCAACACTTGATCTGCACGGCCTGATGGCGCAACTGCAAAGCGGTGCGCTGCGCAGCCGCAGCTACGAGCAGGACATTCTGCCTCGGGCAGCGCAAGTGGCGGCGCAGGCCGAATTTGCATACACCCGAGGCGCGCTCAACTTGGCCGACCTGCTGGACGCCCGCCGCACCCTGCGCACCACCGGCCTTGAGGCTCTGGCCGCACGCACCGACCACGCCAAGGCAGCGACCGCCTGGCGGCTGCGCACCCAGCCCATGGCCGCGCTGCTGGCAGAGTAAATCTAACGACATCTCCGAGGACACTGACCGTGATACGCCCTAGTTCCAATTCGTTTGCCGCTACGTTTGATCAGATGCTTTCCAAAGCCCTCTCCATCGCGATGGCTGTGCCGCTCATTGCCGTGTCGCTTGCAGCCTGCAACCCAGCCCCCCCGGATGAACCGCCTGCCCCGGCGCAACCCATCCTGCAGGACAACCAGCTGCGTTTCGCGCCCGGCCATCCGCAACTGGCGCTGCTGGGCATCGCCATCGCCACCCCCAGCAAATCGGTCATCGTCGAGTTGCCGGCGCGGCTGGTCTGGAACGAGGAGCGTACCCAGCGCATCTACCCGGCCTTCGCTGGCCGGGTGATGGCGATCAAGGCCGACGTCGGCCAGCCGGTCAAGGCGGGCGCGGTGCTGGCGCAGCTCGCCTCGCCAGACTTCGGCATCGCGCAGGCAGACACCGCCAAGGCCAGGGCCGACGTGCGGCTGTCGCAAAAATCGCTGCAGCGCCAGCGCGAGCTGTTCGACGCCGGCATAATCGCCCGCAAGGACCTGGAGCAGGCGGAAGCCGAGGCCGCCCGCTCGCAGGCCGAAACCCAGCGCGCCGACGCCCGCACCCGGCTCTACGGCGGTGCTGGTGCCGGCGGCAGCGTCAACCAGCAGCTGGCGCTCGTTGCCGGCCTGAACGGAATCGTGGTCGAGCGCAACCTGAATCCCGGCCAGGAGCTGCGGCCCGACCAGTCCGGCCCGAGCGTGCCGGCGCTGTTCGTCGTCACCGACCCGACGTCGCTGTGGGTGCAGATCGACGCGCGCGAATCCGAGGTCGGCACACTCAGGCCCGGTGCCGGGTTCGAGCTGGTGATTCCGGCGCTGCCTGGCCAGAAATTCGAGGGCCGCGTCACCGCCACCGCCGACTTCATCGATCCCGCCACCCGCACCATCAAGGTTCGCGGCGTGGTGGCGAATCCAGACCGAACGCTCAAGGCCGAGATGCTGGCGACCGCCCGCATCGAGCGCATGCTCGGCGGCGGCGTCGTGATTCCGGCGCAGGCGGTGTCGCTGCGCGGTGCCACGCACTCGGTGCTGGTGCAGGTGCAGCCTGGCGTGTTCGAGACGCGCGAGGTCGTGCTGAGCTACCAGGGTCCGCGCGAGGCGGTGGTGTCGCGCGGGCTGGAGGTCGGCGAGCAGGTCGTCAGCGAGAACATGCTGTTGCTGGAGCGAACCTTCCGCAACACCCAGAACGAGGCCCTTTCCGCTGCAAGTTCAGAGGGAAAAACGCCCACGGCGCTTGCTGCGCCTGCGCAGACATCTAGCAAACCAATAGCAACCCCAACAGCGCCCGCGGCCAGCGGTCAGGCCAGACCATGAAGCGGCTGATTCACTATGCGCTGCACCAGCCGCTGTTTATCGTTCTGGGAACGCTGCTGTTCGTCATGGCGGGCGTGATTGCCTTCAAGAATCTGTCGGTCGAGGCTTTTCCCGATGTGACGGACACGCAGGTCACGATCATCGCGCTCTACCCGGGCCGCGCCGCCGAAGAAGTGGAAAAGCAGGTGACGCTGCCGATTGAAATCGCGCTGTCCGGCCTGCCAAACTCGATAAGGGCTTTCTCGCATACCCAGTTCGGCCTGTCCTACACCGTCATTACCTATGATGACGCGGCCAGTGTGAACGTCGTGCGCCAGCAGGTCAGCGAGCGTCTCAACGGGCTGGATATGCCGCCCGGCGCGCAGGTCAATGTCGCACCGAATGCAACCCCGGTCGGCGAGGTGATGCGCTACCGCGTTCGCGGCGATGGGCAAACGACGACCACTCTGCGAACGCTGGAAGACTGGGTCATCGAACGCGGACTGCGCCAGGTGCCGGGCGTCGCCGACGTGGTGGCGATGGGCGGCTTCATCAAGCAATATGAAGTCCAGCCCGACCTCGACAAGCTGCGCGCCTACAAGCTTACTTTCCAGAATTTGCTCGACGCGCTCGGCCGGGGCAATTCGAACGCCGGCGGCAGTTATGTCGCGCAGGGTCAGCAGCAGTTCGCCATTCGCGGCATCGGCCTGCTGCAGTCGGCCGACGACATCGGTCGCATCGTCGTCGCGGCGCGCGGCGGCACACCGATCCTGATCCGCGACATCGCCAACGTCAAGATCGGCTCCGTGCCGCGGCTGGGCATCGTCGGCCAGGACCTGGACGACGACGTCGTGACCGGCATTGTCATCATGCGCAAAGGCGAAAACCCCAGCGTGGTGCTCAAAGGCGTGAAGGAA
Organism: Comamonadaceae bacterium; assembly: GCA_043758475.1. Lineage (GTDB taxonomy): Bacteria > Pseudomonadota > Gammaproteobacteria > Burkholderiales > Burkholderiaceae_C > JANYCG01. Next base: position 13,519 of record JAYVNK010000240.1, read on the forward strand.
AAAATCGCCGCGTTCAACGCCGGCGGCCTGCCCAAAGGCGTGCAGATCGTTCCCTACTACGATCGCACCTGGTTGATGGAAAAGACGCTGACCACCGTGTTCAGAAACCTGGTCGAAGGCGCCCTGCTGGTGTCGCTGGTGCTGTATTTGTTCCTGTCTAACATCCGCGCCAGCCTGGCCGTGGTGGTGGTGATTCCGCTGGCGCTGCTGGCTACCTTCCTGGGCCTGAAAATCATGGGCGTGCCGGCCAATCTGCTGAGCTTGGGCGCCATGGATTTCGGCATCATCGTCGACGGCGCGGTGATCGTGATCGAAAACATCCTGCACCGGCTGGCCGAACGCAAGGAAGCCATGAGCGACAGCGAGCGGCGCGGCG
>JAYVNK010000241.1:0-4616 GCA_043758475.1 Comamonadaceae bacterium
GACGCGGCGCACATCGGCGTTATTCACGATGTCAGACGGTGTACCCTTCGCCAGCACATGGCCGTCGCTGATGATGTAGGCATGGTCGCAAATGCCCAGTGTCTCGCGCATGTTGTGGTCGGTGATGAGCACCCCAATGCCGCGCTCTTTGAGAAAGCCGATGATGCGCTGGATCTCGATCACGGCAATCGGGTCGATGCCGGCAAACGGCTCGTCCAGCAAAATGAAGCGCGGCTGGGTCGCCAGCGCGCGGGCAATCTCCACCCGGCGGCGCTCTCCGCCTGAGAGTGCCAGGGCAGGCGAGGCCCTCAGATGTTCCACCCGCAGGTCTTGCAGAAGGCCGGTCAGCCGCAGCTCAATTTCGGCCTTGTCCAGCGGCTTGCCCTCGCGCGGTCCGTCTGAGTAGCGCTGCAGCTCCAGCACGGCGCGCACGTTGTCTTCAACATTGAGCTTGCGGAAAATCGAGGCTTCCTGTGGCAAATAGCTAAGTCCGAGCCGCGCACGGCGGTGAATCGGCATGTGCTCGATGGAATTGCCATCGATCGTGATGTCGCCCGCGCTGGAACGCACCAGGCCCACAATCATGTAAAACGACGTGGTTTTGCCCGCACCGTTCGGGCCAAGCAAGCCCACGATCTCGCCCTTGCGCACCACCAGCGACACGTCTTTGACCACCTTGCGGCTGCCGTAGAATTTTTGAAGGTGGGTGGCTTCGAGTCGGCTTTGGTCTGGCCCTGCGCCCGTGTTGGTGCCGTTCAGGAATCCATTGACGGGGGGGTCGGCGGGCAGGGTCGACACTATGGCTGACCTCACTTCTTATCGCCGCCGACGGTGGTGCTGGGGCGAAGCACGGGAGACAGTTGCTGGGCCGCAGTGCCGGGCGGTGGCGTTGCGCCGGCGGATGCATCAGGCTTGGGCGTCAGCATGGCGCGCACGCGTCCCCCGGGCGCGCCGGTTGTGCCACGGGCGACACCGCCATCGATGGTAAAAACATCCGTCGTGTTGTCGTACAGAATCATGCCGCCGGTCATCTCGTCATTCAGGGCGGCCCCCCGGTAGCGGCGCAACTGCGCTCTTTTGATGAATCTCACCGTGTCGGCGCGGCCATCATATTCAATGACCTCGCCTTCACCTTCAATGAATTCATCCACGCCTTCGCGTTTTTGCCGGAAAAACGCCAGTTTGCCAGCCTCCGCTATCACCAGCCCGAATTGGTAGCCTTCTGGGTCCTGGCGAACATCCAACTGGGCTCCACGGATGATGATGGTGCCTTTGCTCAGAACGACCCGCCCGGTAAACACGCTGGTTTGCTTAAGGTCGTCATAACGCAGCGCATCGGCCTCCACGTTCATGGGTTTGTTGCGGTCGGCCTTTTCAGCGATGGCCATGCCGCCGGCCAGGGTGCAGCCCGCCAAAAGCAGAAACCGCAAAACCAGAGGGGATACGTGATGACGGGGGCGTGTTTTCATAAAGGCACGAATCTTGCTCTTAAACTTGCTTTTCATTGTAGCGGTCATGTGTCTGCACCAAAAGAAAAGCCCGCGATTTGCAGGCTTTTCTTTTGGCCCTGAATTTTTTTCAGGATGTTGCGTATTTTCGGAAACCGTCAGGCCTATTTAGCGCCCTGCACGAACCTCGGCCACCAGGAAATCCGTAATCTGCAGGCCCCGCTCCATGCTCTTGGCCAGTGTGCCGTCCGTGTAATAGCGCCCGGCAATGCCCAGCGCGGGCACGCCTTCAACCTTGTAGGTGTTTTGCAGCTGCGCAGCGCGGCTGGCCTTGGTCGAGACCGAGAACGAGTTGAACTGCTCCAGGAATTTCGCTTTGTCAACGCCTTGCTTGGCCACCCAGTCGGCAATCAGCTCCGGTTTGGCCAGAGTTTGCTTCTCGACATGAATGGCCGCAAACACCTTGGCATGGAGTTTCTCGACCAGGCCCATCGCCTCCAGTGCATAAAAAAGGCGCTGCTGGGGCACAAAATCATCCCGAAATGCCACCGGCACCCGCCTGACTGCAATGTCTTTGGGCAAACGCTTGATCCAGGCGTCCAGCGCGGGCTCGAACGCGTTGCAGTGGGGGCAGCTGTACCAGAAGAACTCCACCACTTCCACTTTGCCCGCCGGCGCTTCCACGGCGGCGCGCTTGTCCAGCACCAGGTAATCAGTACCGGCCTCGGGCTTTTTGGCCTGCGCGCGGGCGGTGGACAAGACCAGCATGGGCGCGGCCAACACCGCTCCAACCGATTGAGAAAAATCACGACGCTTCATCTTCAAACTCTCCAGTTAAATCGTTGCAGCCATTGGGAGGCCGTTCACAGCCTGCTTCTCACCTGTCAATAGAGCCAGCAGCGCGCCAATAGTTCAGACACAGCGCCCGGGCAGGCCATCAGCGCTGCACCCGGACCAGCGCGGTCTCAAGCCCTGATGACTCCAGCTTTTCCTTGATTCTGTCGGCGTCTTCCTTCTTGTCAAAAGGTCCTGCCCGCACTCTGTACACCACCCGGCCCGCCTGTTCCCGCTCGGTCACCCGAGCCTCCACACCGCTGAGCGACAGCTTGGCACGCTGCGCCTCGGCATCTTCTGGCGTGCGGTAGGCGCCCACTTGCACGAAATAAGAGAACGGCTCAGCCCCCGAACTGGATGACTTTGAGCGCGCAAGGTCGCCCAACGGATCGGCGGACGCGCCGGGCTTGGTGTCGGGTTTGTTGTCAGTTTTGCCGCCCGAGGCATCGGACTTCGCAGTGTCGGACTTGATAACCTCAGGTTTGGTGGCCCCTGGCTTCACCGTATCTGGTCGGGCAACGTCCGCCGGTGCACCCGACGCCGCCACAGCGGGTGGCGACACCGGTGCAGCGGCCGACGCCGGTGAGGAAGGTTTAATGGGGCTCTTGCCATACAACGGAGCGTTCGGGTCCCAATCCTTGTTCTTTTTGGCCTCGGCCGCGTCCTGGTCAGCCGAACGGGTCTGGCCTTTGTTGACAAAGGGAACGGGCACCTTGGTCACGTAAACGGCCACAGCCAATGCCGCCGCAAGGCCAAACACCACGCCGATGATGAAGCCCAAAATTGTCCCGCCCAACTGCTGTTTCATGCACTGCCTTATTGACTTGTTCACTGAGACTTTGTTCGCTGCCCGGACGCTTCAAACCTACATTTTCTGCGGTGCGCTGACACCCAGCACGGCCAGGCCATTCTGCAACACCTGGCGGGTCGCGGCCACCAGCGCCAGGCGCGCCAGCTTCACCGCTTCATCATCGACCAGAATGCGCTCGACATCATAGTAGCTGTGGTAGCTGCTGCTGAGTTCGCGCAGGTAAAACGTGACGTCATGCGGCGAGAAATCTGCCGCCGCCGCCGTCAGCATCTCGGGGTATCGCGCCAGTACTAACATCAACCCCAGCGCCTGCGGGCTTTGCAGCGGCGACAGGTCTGCTTCGCTCAAATCGCTCAAGACAAGGCTTAAAGAGTTATCTTGTTCTCCCGGCGTATCTTGCCCATGTATATCTAGCCTATCCAACCCATCGCTACTTAAATTTGGATCATCGCCACGCCTATGGGCGTGCCAGGCTCTTAGCACCGAGCAGATGCGCGCGTGGGCATACTGCACGTAGTACACCGGGTTGTCGTTGTTTTTGGCCAGCGCCAGGTCAATGTCGAACACGTATTCGGTATCGGGCTTGCGGCTGAGCAGAAAAAACCGCACGGCGTCCTTGCTGGTCCAGGCTATCAAATCGCGCAGCGTCACATAGCTGCCCGCGCGCTTGGAGATCTTGACCTCCTCGCCACCGCGCATCACGCGCACCATGGTGTGCAACACGTAGTCCGGGAAGCCCTGCGGAATGCCAGCGCCCGCTGCCTGCAGGCCCGCCCGCACCCGCGAAATCGTGCCGTGGTGGTCGGTGCCCTGAATGTTCACGACTTTGTCAAAGCCGCGCTCAAATTTGCTGATGTGGTAAGCCACGTCGGGCACAAAGTAGGTGAACGTGCCGTCGCTCTTTCGCATCACCCGGTCTTTGTCGTCGCCGTAGTCGGTTGATTTGAGCCAAAGCGCACCGTCTTTCTCGAAAGTTTTGCCAGCGTCTGTGAGCCGCTTCACGGTGTCTGCCACCTTGCCGCTGGTGTACAGGCTGGATTCCAGGAAATGGTTGTCAAACTTGACGGAAAACGCCTGCAAATCTAGGTCTTGCTCATGGCGCAGGTAGGCCACGGCAAACTGGCGTATGTCGTCCAGGTCGTCAATGTCGCCACTGGCGGTGTAGCTGCGGTCATCAGCCTGCACGGTCTTCTGGGCCAGGTAATCGTCTGCGATATCCTGGATGTAGTCGCCGTTGTAAAAGCCCTTGCTGGCTGGGTTGTCGGGGTCGGTGGGCCAGCAGCCGTCACCCGGCTTGAAGCCTTTGGCGCGCAAACGGGTGCTGGTGGCCAGGGTGCCGATCTGCACGCCGGCATCGTTGTAATAAAACTCGCGGTAAACATTCCAGCCCTGGGTTTGAAACAAATTGCAGATAGCGTCGCCCAACGCAGCTTGGCGGCCATGCCCCACGTGCAGCGGGCCGGTCGGGTTGGCGGACACAAACTCCACCATGATGCGTTTGCCGTTGGACGCCTGGTTGCCGA
>JAYVNK010000242.1:0-4601 GCA_043758475.1 Comamonadaceae bacterium
ACGAGGTGTTTGATACGCATGAGGCGATGCTGGTCGCAGCCCTGCAATGCGCCGCCGAGATTGCCGCCAAGCCACCGGTCGCCATCTGGGGTACCAAACAGGTGGTGAATTACGCACGCGACCATTCGGTAGACGACGCCCTGCAACAGATGGGCTGGGTGCAAGGCGCGATCTGGAGCAACACGCACGTGGGCGAAGCCGTGGCGGCCATGAAAGACAAGCGGCCTGGCAGCTATCCGCCGCTGGCTGCGCTGCGCCGCTTTACTGAGTCTTAGGGAGCGTCTGCCGGGCGCTCAGTTCCCAACGCGCAAACTGGCCGTTGCGGTTGCCGTAGTAGGCGTAGTAGGCGTAGTTGGTGGGGTCGCGGTGGGTTGCGGTGGATTGAGGTGGCCAGCCGCAGGCGAGCGTGCAGCACTGTAAGCATCTGGCGCAACGGGGCGTGGGACAGAAATTTCAACATCGGTTCAACCCAATGATCGCGCCGCTCAACTCCATAACCCACTGTGGCAAAAACGATCCCAACCGGTTTACCCAACCGTGGCTATCATCGGGCAGTATGGATTTGACGTCTTCAGGCACACCCAAAGTTTCCGATGCGCCGGCAGCGATGCTGGATCGACTGCCAAGTGCAGAGATCCTGCGCATTTTGGATGACAGCCTGTGCGCCACAGTTTCCGTTGTGGACCGGGACTTGCGGTTTCGCTACGTCACTGCCGGATTTGCGCAGGCTTTCAACCTCACCTGGCAGCAAATGATGGGTATGTCGGTCCACGACGTGTACCCTGATGCTGAATTTGACAAATTTTTTCCCTACCTGCAACGCGTGCTGGCGGGCGAATCGGTCAGCTACGAGCGCCTGGGGCGCATTCATCAGCACGAAAATGTCTGGCGCTCGGTGTCCCTCAACCCCTGGCGTGATAAAAGCGGTGCCGTGATTGGCTTCGTGCATTCCTCGCTGGAGGTGCACCAGCTCAAGACCACCACCGAGGCGCTTCGCCTGGCCAACGAGCAGCTGCGCATCCTCGCACTGCACGACCAGTTGACCGGCTTGCCCAACCGCCATTCGCTCCATGAGCGGCTGGGTACCGCCCTGACCCGCGCCGCCCGCTCGCACCACCCGGTGGCCCTGCTGTTCATTGACCTGGATGGCTTCAAGCAGGTCAATGACAAGTTTGGCCACGCCGCAGGCGATGAGGTGCTGTGCGAAGTGGCCAGGCGCCTGCTGCTGGCGGTGCGTGAAACTGACGTTGTGGCCCGCTTTGGCGGCGATGAATTTTTGGTGCTGCTGGAGACTGAGGTTCATTCAGGCACGCCTGACGTTGTATGCAACCGGATACTGGCCTCCCTGGCTGCGCCCTGCAAATTCAGCAACGGCCAGGCCGTGGTTGGCGCGTCCATCGGGGTGGCGATGCACCCGCCCCTGCCCGACCATGCGGACGGCCTTATCGGGCGGGCTGATGCGGCGATGTACGTGGCCAAACAGGCCGGCAAAGGCTGCGTGCAGCATGCGGGGGTGTAGCCGCACATTTATATGCCAAATTAGTCTATAGCCCTTGCTCTATATGCATAGTTGGATATTATTTTTATAGCAACTTTCGTTTTGCAGGTTACTGCCTTGCCATGCGCACATTGCGCGGCAGCGCCCCGGGAAAGCTGGTGCGAAAGGGGTTGATGTCCAGCCCGCCCCTTCGCGTGTAGCGCGCGTACACGGCAAGCTTCAAGGGTTTGCAACGCGTCCAGATATCCATGAAGATGCGCTCCACGCACTGCTCGTGAAACTCGTTGTGGTTGCGGAAACTCACCAAATATTGCAGCAAGCCGCCTTGCTCGATCTGGTCACCGGTGTAGCTGATCTGTACGCTGCCCCAGTCGGGCTGGCCCGTAACCAGGCAATTGCTTTTGAGCAGGTTGCTGGTGAAGACCTCGCTTACCGGGGCTTCATTCGGCGTGACCGTTAGCAGGTCCGGCGCGGGCGTGTAGCGGGTGCAGTCAATGTCAAGCCGGTCCAGGCTCAGGCCATCAAGCTCATGCACGGGCTCGCGGTCAAACATGTCAGGGCCGAGCAGGCTGACGCCGATGGGGGGAGGCACTGCCGCCGTCGAGCTGGCACATCGCCACACCGCTTCGCTCAAATCTTCCCGCAGACGGGCCTTGACCTCATCGCTACTTACAAACTTGGTGTTGTTGAAGCTGTTCAGGTAGAGCTTGAGGGACTTGCTCTCCACGATATTCAGCGTCTCACACGGCACGGTGAAATGCGCCAGTGCCACCTGCGGTTTGCCGCGTGCATTGAGCCAGCTCAGCTCAAAGGCAGTCCACATGTCAGCACCAAAGAACGGGACTGCCCCAGCAATGCCGATCTCGGCGCGCTTGCCTGCGCGCGCGACCGGAAACAGCAGGCTGGCATCGTATTGATCGACATAGCGCGTGGGCTTGCCCAGCCGGGACTCTTCTGCGGAATTCATGCGGACTTCGGGTGTTCCATGCCGGGGCTTAAAGCGCTTCTAGGCCGCTTTGAAGTGCGGCACCATGGCGCCCAGCAAGCGCTCGACCACACCGGGCGGCAGGTCATGTCCCATGCCTTCGATGGGCACAAACTGGGAGCGCGGAATTCGCCGGTGGGTGTCTTGGCCATGCGCAAAGGGCACCAGTGCATCGGCTTTGCCGTGAACCACAAGCGTGGGTACCTGGATGTTTTTCAACTCGCCGGCGCGGCCAGTGTCTGCAGCGATGGCCATCATCTGCCGGTTGATGCCCTGCGGGTGGTAACTGCGCTTGAAGGCCTGGCAGGCACGGCTGCGCACCTCCGCCTCGGACACCGGGAAAGCCGGGCTGCCAATCACCTTGAGCAGCTTGACGTAGAAGTCGCCAATCTCCTGCTCCGACATGCTGGCGGGCCGGCTCAACAGCGCGCGCATCACCTGGGGCGAGGCCTGCGGCAGGCTGCGCGCGCCGCTGGTGCTCATGATGCTGGTCAGGCTGGCGACACGCCCCGGTGCTGCCAGGGCCACGCGCTGCGCGATCATGCCACCCATGCTGACGCCCACGATATGCGCCTTTTGGATCTTCAACGCATCCATCACCCCCAATGTATCCAGCGCCATATCGCTCAATGAGTAGCTGGATTTCACCGCCATGCCCAGCCGCACTTTCAAGCCCGCCCACACCAGGTTGGAGGTGCCCAGTGCATCAAAATGCTGGCTCAAGCCGATGTCACGGTTGTCAAACCGGATGACCCGGTAGCCGGCATCCGCCAGGGCCTGTACAAAGGGAGCGGGCCAGGCCACAAGCTGCATGGCCAAACCCATAATGAGCACCACCACCGGGCGCTCGTTGCCGCTTGAATCCAAGCCGGGGAGAGTGTCTTCGACTTCGATGTCAATTCCATTTGCTTTGATTTTCATAGCTTCTTATGCATATTCTACAAGGGCTAGAGGCCTATTTTACTTATTTTTACTGGTTTGAGCCGGTTTTGGGCCGCTTTGGGACGGAATCGATGCAATGGGGTGATTATTCAGCAACTGCCGCCATTTTCCGCCGAAACACCAGCCGGTCTGGCGTCGACGCTTCGGCGCAAAACAAATAGCCTTCCTGCGAAAAGCTTTGCAGCTTTTCCGGCGTCTGAATGCGGTGGGTGATGGCATGGCGCGCCATCATGCCGCGCGCCTTTTTGGCAAAGAAACTCACCACCTTGTAGCTGCCGCTGCTGAAGTCCTCAAACACGCATTCCACCACACGGGCCTTGAGCAGCTTGAGGTTGACGGACTTGAAGTATTCCTGCGAGGCCAGGTTGATGACGACTCGATTCGCGTCGCCTTGTACTCCTGCGCCGGGCCGTTCGCCGGACTGTTCAGCAAGCCGCTCGCCGAGCCGTTCATTAAGGTACGGCGCGATGGTCTTGCGCCAGTATTCATACAGGTTGTCGGGACGGCCCACCTTCAAAGCCGTGCCCATCTCCAGCCGGTAGGGCTGCATTAAATCCAGTGGCCGCAGCACGCCGTACAGGCCGCTCAAGATGCACAAATGCGCCTGCGCCCAGGCAAGGTCATCCGCTGAGAGCGTCTTGGCGTTCAGCCCGTCGTACACGTCGCCGTTGAATGCCAGCACCGACTGCTTGGCGTTTTGCGGTGTGAATTCGGGTGTCCACGCCTGGTAACGGGCGACGTTGAGCTCGGACAGCGCCTGGCTCAAATCCATCAGTTTTGACACCTGCCGCCACGACTTTTTGCGCAGGACGTTGATCAGCGGCTCGGCCTGCTTGACAAACAGCGGCTGGGTGTGCGGCACGCCATTTGCAGGCGTTTCATAGTCCAGTGATTTGGCGGGGGAGATGAGAAAAAGCATGGTCTGGAAAAAAGGAAAAGCCTCGCGAAGGAGGCTTCGATTATCGAGCGCGCGCGCCGCTAGTACCCAGACACCCAAGTATCGGAACATGAAAGCGTGCTTTCACCCCCATGGCGGCGTTGCAAAGCCTCGCCATAGCCACAGCTATGTCTGCGTTTTGCGCCCAGGCCTGGGCGCGAAATCACCACTTTCATTTTGTTCCTCTACTTGGGTGTCTGGGTACTAGTCGTCAATTTGATGGGAGGTGAGAAGAAAAT
>JAYVNK010000243.1:0-13827 GCA_043758475.1 Comamonadaceae bacterium
GTCCGGAAACAAAAAGGGCAGGGTGAACACACCGAGTTCGCGCGCGGTGCCCGTCCAGTTGACAGGTGCGCCACACAGCACGTCCACTATGCCCTGGCGCATGGCCGACAGCTCCCGGGTCTGGTCGCCCTGCACAAGTGAAGCACCCGGGTATTGCTTGATATTGATGCGTCCGCTGGTGCGCTCACGCACCAGGTTTGCAAATATCTCGCCGCCTTTGCCCCAGGCAAACGCCGGCGGCACAACAGTACTCATCTTGTACTCGGCCTTGTAGGCGGTTTGGGCGAACGCGTAGCGAGGCAGCGCCACTGCAGCAGCAGCGGTGGCGGCAAGCCGCATGAGTGAACGCCTTTTGAGGCCACTGATCGTGTGGATTTTCATGTCATATGTCCTCGGCCACCATCATCAATAGCCGAGATGGCGCGGCAGCCAGAGCGCCAGCTCGGGGTAGAAAAACACCGCCATGATCACCACCAGAAAGCTCACGATAAACCACAGCACCCAGGGAACCGTGCTCTCTATGCTCACGCCCGCCATGCGACAGCTGACCATCAGGTTTACCGCCAGCGGCGGCGTGAACTGGGCCTTGGCCACGACCAGCGTCATGAGTACGCCAAACCACACCAGGTCCCATTGGAACGCCAGCGCCACCGGGTAAAGCAGAGGCACAAAAATCAGGAAAATCGAAACACCGTCGATGAACATGCTTATCACCAGCAGCGCCAGCAACACCAGCGCCAGCGTGCCCAGGCTGCCCAACCCGGCCGCCTTTACCCAGCCCGCAATCGGGTCGGCCACGCCCAGCGTGTTGATGGCGTAACTGAAAATGCCGGCCGCGCCCAAAATAAGCGTGATCACCGCCGATATTTCTGCGGCTTCGCGAAAGATGCTGTAAAGGTCGCGCCAGCCAATGCTGCGGTGGATCACCATACCGACAAACAGCCCGTAGGCCACCGCTGCTACCGCAGCTTCGGTCGGCGTAAACCAGCCCATTCGCATGCCGCCCAAAATCAGGAACGGGGCTGCCAGTCCCCACGACGCATCTTTGAAAGATGCCCAAAGCGGCGGGCGTGACATGTCGCGCTCCGCAGCGCCCAGCTTGTGGCGGCGCGACAGCCAGATGGCCGGCACGATCAACGCCAGCCCGGCCAGGATGCCTGGAATCATGCCCGCTGCAAACAATGCTGGCACCGACGCGCCCGGCACCAGCACGCTGTACACCACGAAGGCAATGCTCGGTGGAATCAAGATATCTGTCGCAGCTGCCGCGCCGACGATGGTGGCGGAAAACGCAGGGGGGTAACCCGCGCGCGACATGGCGGCAATCATCACGCCGCCCACCGCTGCGGCATTGGCCGGGCCTGAGCCGCTGATGCCCCCCAGCACCATGGCTACCAGAATCGCCACTGTGGGCAGCATGCCGGGGCCACGACCCACGCAGGCAATGGCAAACGTCACCATGCGCTGGGCAACGCCGGAACGGTCAAAAATCGAGCCCACGAGAATGAACATCGGCAGCGCTAGCAACGGATACTTGGCTACCGAGGAATAAAAATTCTGCGGTGCTGCCAGCAGGCCAAGCCACTGGGCGTCCCAGTTGGCCCACGCGATGGACATCAAGCCGCTGGCGGCCAGCCCCACGGCAATCGGCACGCCCAGCAGCATCAACCCAATGAACGACAGCAGCAGGAAGGCGGCGATCATGGCGGCCGGTTTTTTGAAGGCACAGTCTCTGGCCGCTCTTGCAGCGCGCGTAAAAACGAGCCCACTGCCCGCGCTGCGATAGCCAGACATAGAACCGGCATTGCCGCGCCATACCACCACAGCGGCACACCCAGGCCCATGCTGGTTTCCGAAAACTTGTACTGGTCCCAGACCCAACGCGCAAACAGCGCCGCCATCAAGGCAAACACACCGCTTGTCGCAAGGGAGCCAAACAGCTTGAGGCTGCGCCTTGGGATTTCTTCGCCCTGCGGCGTGCGGCGGTTGAACAGGAATTCAATGCGGATGTGCCGGTCGCGCAGCGCAATCGCGCTGGCACCGGCCAGCGCCATGACCACCATCAGGAATACCGACAGCTCCTCGGTCCAGGCAAACGACTCATCTGTAAAGTAGCGAGTGACCACGTTCAGCAAGGTGATGGCCACCAGCAGTGCCATCGCCACAACGGCCAGCGCTTCCTCAAGTTTGCCGTCTTTCATGGGTGATATTTCAATCTGTTATTGTCAGATCAACTCTTATAGTAACGATTGTGACTAATATTTTGACTGGGGATTACCCTGCTGCCTTTCCAGTTTTCAAGGACAAAAAAGCCGCCCGAAGGCGGCGTAGGGAAGGGCTGGGCAGCCCGCTCAGTCAGCGTAAACGCCCGCCGCCTTGATGATCGGGCTGAGCTTGGCAATCTCGGCCGCGACAAACTTCTTGTGCTCTGCGGGCTCCATGCGCTTGTCGTTGACCACCAAGGCACCCAGGCCTTCCTGCTTCTTGATGAAGTCTGGGTCTTTCAAGGCGACTTTGAGCGCTGCACTTAGCTTGGCCTGGACATCGACCGGTGTTCCCTTGGGCGCATAAAGACCATGCCATATGGTGATCTCAAAACCCTTCACACCCGACTCTTGCAGGGTGGGAATGCCTTTGAGCACCGGCGTATTGAGACGGCTGGAGGTGGTGACTGCAAACGCCTTGACTTTTTTCGCCTCAATCTGGCTGGTGGTGTTGGTGGTCTGGTCGCACATGAGGTCGATCTGGCCGCCGATCAGGTCGGTCATGGCCGGGGCCGTGCCCTTGTAAGGCACTGTGGTCATGTCCACCTGCAGCGCGTTCTGGAACAGAAGGCCGCACAGGTGCGAGGCAGAGCCGACACCGGCGTTGCCCAGGTTGATTTTGCCCTTGTTCTGGTTGATCCAGGCTGCCAGCTCTTTATAGTTGTTGGCAGGCATCATGGGCTTGGCGATCAGGGTCATCGGCACGTCGTTCACCATGCCAAGGTATTCAAAATCGCTGTCTACCTTGAACGGAATGTTGCGCACCAGTGTTGGCATGGTGGCCATGCCAATGTGATGCAGCAGCAGCGTGTAGCCATCAGGATTGGCCTTGGCCACCTTGTTGGCGCCGATGGAGCCGCCCGCGCCCGCTGCGTTTTCGATCACGATGCTGACGCCGCCCAAGGGCTTGCGCATGGCTTCGGCCAGGTCGCGCGCAACGCGGTCGGTGGGGCCACCGGCTGCGAAAGGCACGACGATAGAGATCGGCTTGGAGCCAGGGTAGCCTTGCGCGCCCGCCTGGAAACTGGTGAAAGCAGCCGCCGCAGCTACTGCGACAAGAAGAGGTTTAGCAAGCAATTTGTGCATGGTGAAGGTCCTTGGAAACGATGCCGCAAGGGTAAACGCCAGCAGGCTGAATGGCGATGCGGAAACTACTTAGCGCATTGGGGCAAACGGGAGCTATTTGTAGCTGCGCGCATCTTCAATCACCTTGCCATCATTGGGCAGGCTACCGACGGCCACCAGCTCAACCTCTCCGCGCAGCTTGGTTACATCGCGTATCGCATCACTGATTTTTTGCGCCAGCGCGTCAGGGCCGCTGCACGCGGTTTCCACCATGAGCGTCATGGTGTCGTTGGCCATCTCGCCCGCAACGACAAGGCGGGCTTTGGCTACCTCGGGAAAGCGCTTGATGATGTCATCCACCTGCTTGGGGTGCACAAACATGCCGCGAATTTTGGTGGTCTGGTCGGCCCGGCCCATCCAGCCCTTGATGCGGGTGTTGGTGCGACCGGTGGGGCACGTTCCCGGCAGCAAAGCCGAGAGATCACCTGTGGCAAACCGGATCAACGGGTAGCTGGGGTTGAGCGTGGTCACCACCAGTTCACCCACCTCGCCGGGGGCAACCGGGTCGCCGGTGCCGGGGCGGACGATTTCCACAATCACGCCCTCGTCCAGCACCAGGCCTTCGCGGGCAGATGTCTCGTAGGCAATCAAGCCCAAATCAGCCGTGGCGTAACTCTGGTAGACGTTCAGGCCACGTTCGGTGAACCAGACCCGCAGGCTCGGTACAAAGGCCTCGCCGCCGACCAGTCCTTTTTTGATGCTGCTGATGTCACTGCCCGCCTCCATCGCTTTATCAACCAGGATGCGCAAAAAGCTGGGGGTGCCTAAATAGGCACCGGGCCTGAGGTCGGCAATCGCTTCGAGTTGCTGCTCGGTCTGGCCCACGCCAGCCGGAAACACAGTGCAGCCAATGGCATGCGCGGCGGACTCCATCATGAAAGCACCCGGCGTCATGTGGTAGCTGAAGGCGTTGTGCACCAAGTCACCCGATCGGAACCCAGCCGCGTACAGACTGCGTGCGCCGCGCCAGTAATCGCGGCCTGCGCCATCGGGCTCGTAAATCGGGCCGGGTGACGCGAACACGCGCGGCATGTGCGGGCCGCGTACCAGGGTGGAAAAGCCGCCAAACAGTTCAGCGCCACCCGATTGGGCCCTCGCCGCCTTTTGCCGCTCCAGCAACTCACTTTTGCGGGTGACGGGCAGTTTTGCCAGAGCGGCGCGGCTGGTGACCTTGCCGGGATCGACCTCGCGCAGGACCTCCGCCATCGCGGTCGCATTTTTTTGTGCATGGGCAATTTGCCCCGCCAGCGCCGCCATCAAAGCCGCTTCACGCGCCGCCGGCTCGCGCGTTTCAAGAGTGTCAAAAAATAACGTCATGCCAGCCACCTCTTGCGCCGTTTGTAACTCTTCCCGTCTTTGAATGACTTGCGCTCGCCACCGCCGACACCCAGGTAAAACTCTTTCACGTCTTCGTTGTTGGCCAGGTCAGACGCCACGCCGTCCATCACAATGCGGCCGGATTCCATGATGTAGCCATAGTCAGCGTATTTCAGGGCCATGTTGGTGTTTTGCTCAGCCAGCAGGAAGGTGACTTTCTCTTTCTGGTTGAGGTCTTTGACGATCTCAAACACCTCTTCCACAATCTGCGGTGCAAGGCCCATGGACGGCTCGTCCAGCAGCATCATGCTGGGGTTGGTCATCAGCGCGCGGCCGATGGCGCACATTTGCTGCTCGCCGCCCGAGGTGTAGGCCGCCTGGCTGGTGCGGCGGGTTTTGAGGCGCGGGAAATAGGCGTAGACCTTCTCCAGATTGCGCGCAATCTCGCCCTTGTCCTTGCGCGTGTAGCCACCTGTGAGCAGGTTTTCCTCGATGGTCAGATGCGCGAAGCAATGCCGCCCTTCCATCACCTGTACCACGCCGCGCTGCACCAGGTCGGCGGGGCTCAAGTTTTCAATGCGGTCGCCGCGCAGCTCAATGCTGCCCTTGGTGACCTCACCGCGCTCGCCCTTGAGCAGGTTGGACACGGCCCGCAAAGTGGTGGTCTTGCCCGCCCCGTTGCCACCCAGAATGGCTACGATTTTCCCTTCAGGCACATTGAGTGAAACGCCCTTGAGCACCAGAATCACATGGTTGTAGATGACCTCAATGCCATTGACGTTGAGGACGATGTTGGGTGTGCTCATAAGTTTTTTAATTTAACCAATTGAAAAGACCGCAAAACGGTCATTTCAATTGGCGGTTCGGTAGAACCACCAACCGGCTTGCGCCCAATCTGCGCGCGAAGCCGGTAAGCCCAATCTAGCTCTGGCAATCGGCGCCATCGCGGCGCGTCAGTTTTTTCTCAGCGGCATACTTATCCGCTGCGGCCTTCACCATTGGGTTGAGGATTTGCTCGTCGCCCTGCAGCCAGTCAGACGTCCAGTTGAACTTGGTGCCGTCCCAAGTGTGCACGCGCGCCCACGACGCACCCATGTGATCCTGGCAACTGGTGGAGATGGGGCGCATCACTCCCTTGAAACCGAGCGCATCCAGTTTGGCCTGCGTGAGGTTGAGGTTTTCATAGCCCCAACGTGCCTGTTCGCCCGTCATGACCTTGCCTTTGCCAAACCGCTCCTGCGCGGCGCGCACGCCTTCAACGGCGAACATGGCCGCTGTCAAGCCACGCATGTACAGCACCTGGCCCACTTCTTCTTTAGGGCCTGTGCCCTGGCCTTTCGCGTGGACCATCGCCAGCACGTCTTTGGCGACCTGCGAGTTCGGCTCGGCGCCATGTTGCATCATGATCGCGTTGTAACCTTTGGCACCCTCGGCAACGTCTTTCACATCTGGCTCGGCACCGGCCCACCACACGCCGTACATTCTGTCGCGCGGGTAGCCGGTCGCTTGCGCCTCTTTGATCGCGGTGGAGTTCATCACGCCCCAGCCCCAATTCAAGACGTAGTCAGGGCGGTTTTGGCGGATTTGCAGCCAGGTCGCTTTTTGCTCCACACCCGGGCTTGTGACGGGCAGCAGTGCCAGCGTGAAGCCGTGCATCTTGGCGCGCTCTTCCAAAACTGGAATAGGCTCTTTGCCATACGGGCTGTCGTGGTAAATCAGGGTGATTTTCTTGCCCTTCAGCTTGTCATAGCCGCCTTCTTTTTTGGCGATGTGCTGGATCAACGTGTCGGCGGCCACCCAATAGGTGCCGCCAAGCGGAAAGTTCCACTTAAAGACGCCGCCATCCTTGGACTCGCTGCGGCCATAGCCAGCGGTAACCAGCGGAATCTTGTCGCCAGGGGCTTTCTCAGTCAACGCGAAGGTAATGCCTGTTGACAGTGGCTGGAACACCGTGGCCCCGCCGTGTTTGCCTTTGAGGCGCTCATAGCATTCCACGCCACGGTCGGTCGCGTAACCCGTCTCGCACTCTTCCAGCAGGGTTTTGACGCCGTTGATGCCGCCTTTGGCGTTGACCAGCTTCATGTAGTCGGCCATGCCGTTGGCAAAGGGCACGCCGTTGGGCGCGTAAGCGCCGGTGCGGTAGACCAGCGAGGGAAAAAACTGCTCTTTTGCCTGTGCGAAAGCCGAAGAGCCAACCGCCACAAGCGCGGCGGCCAGAGCAATATGACGAAGTTTCATGACTATCTCCAAAAGTTAAAGCACAACGTGCCTTGGTTTAACGAACGTGAAATCAATTGCGTATCAGGATTAACCCGCATTAAAAAATTGACCCAATTCAAGGTCTTTGCCGCCACTTCAATGGTCCCCAATGCGCTTGAATGCGCTTCAATGCGGAAAGGGCCACAACCGCATCTTCTGCTTGCCAATGCTCCACAGCCGCGCCAGGCCGTGCGGTTCCACAATCAGAAACCAGACTATCAGCGCGCCAAATATCATGAACTCCGTGTGGGACACCAACGCAGTTGAGATCGTGACACCGAACAGGCCACCCATCCAAGGCAGCAACTGGTTGAGGAAAATCGGCAGTATCACGATAAAGGCGGCACCAAAGAAGCAGCCCATGATGGAACCCATGCCACCGATGATGACGATGAACAGCAACTGGAACGAGCGGTCAATCGAGAATGCGGCAGGCTCCCACGAACCCAGGTGCACAAAGCCCCACAAGCCGCCTGCGACGCCCACGATGAACGAGCTGACGGCAAACGCACTGAGCTTGGCGTACATCGGGCGAATGCCGATCACCGCTGCCGCCACGTCCATGTCGCGAATCGCCATCCACTCCCGGCCAATCGCACTGCGCACCAGGTTTTTGGCCAGCAGCGCAAACACCGCCAAAAATCCGAGGCAAAACAAGTATTTGTCAGTGGGCGAATTAATGCTCCAGCCCAGCAGCTTGAGGTTGGAGACCGACACTGAACCGGATGACGAGTTGTTGGTAAACCAGTTCACCCGCAAAAAAGCCCAGTCGCAGAAAAACTGGGCCGCGAGTGTGGCCACGGCCAGGTACAGGCCCTTGACGCGAAGGCTCGGGATGCCGAAAAAGATGCCCACGATTGTGGCAAACCCGCCTCCCACCAAAAGCGCCACAATGACGGGCATGCCGTCAATCCGCACAAATGTGTTGTACGCAGCGTAGGCACCCACAGCCATGAATCCGCCAGAGCCCAACGAAATTTGGCCGCAATAACCCACGAGAACATTCACGCCGATGGCGGCCAGCGAGAGGATCAAAAATGGAATGAGGATGGCGCGAAAAGTGTATTCATCCGCAATCAGCGGAACGCCAATGAAGGCAAATGCGATCAAGGCCAGGATCGCCACCTTGTCCTGCAGGATCGGGAAGATCTGCTGGTCTTTTTGGTACGTGGTCTTGAACTGACCGTTTTCTCTGTAGAACATGCGGTTAGACCCGATCAATAATTTTCTCGCCAAACAAACCTTGCGGACGGAACATCAGGAACACCAGCGCCAGCACATAGGCAAACCAGATTTCGATGCCACCACCGACATACGGGCCCAAGTACACCTCGGACAGCTTCTCGCCCACGCCAATGATCAACCCGCCGATGATGGCGCCCGGCACCGAAGTGAGGCCACCCAGAATGATCACTGGCAACGCCCGCAGCGCCACCGCTGTGAGCGAGAACTGCACACCCAGTTTGGAGCCCCAGATCATGCCGGCCACCAGCGCCGTGACGCCTGCCACACACCACACCACGACCCAAATGCGATTCAGCGGAATGCCAATGCTCTGGGCGGCCTGATGGTCGTCCGCTACCGCGCGCAGCGCGCGGCCCGTGCTGGTTTTCTGGAAGAAGATGCTGAGCAGAGTCACCAGCACCGCTGCGATCAGCGCTGCGTACAGGTCTTCCTTGTTGATCAGGATGCCGCCCTGGAACACACCCTCAAACGCCATGATGGGCTCTTTGGGCATGCCGATGTTGATCTTGTAAATATCACTGCCGAAAATGGTTTGCCCGAAACCATCCAGAAAGTAGCTAATCCCCAAAGTCGCCATCAGCAAGGTCGTGCCTTCCTGATTGACAAGATGGCGCAGCACCAGCCGTTCGATCACCCAGGCCACGACAAACATGATGACGCCTGCGATCAGGAACGCCAGCACGTTGGCTATCAGGCCGGGCGACATACCGGTCCATTTGGGAATCCACTCCGCAAACCGGGCCATTGCCAGCGCGGCAAAAAGCACCATCGCGCCCTGCGCAAAGTTGAACACGCCTGAGGCTTTGAAAATCAGCACAAAACCCAACGCAACCAGCGAATACAGCATGCCGGCCATCAGGCCACCCAGCAAAGTTTCGAGAAAAAACGCCATCTTGATTTCCTGCTTTCAGTGGCTTGTGCCGAGGTAAGCCGCAATCACATCCGGGTTGCTGCGTACTTCGGATGGCGTGCCGTCGCCAATCTTCTTGCCGTTATCCAGCACCACCCCGCGGTCGGAGATGTCCATCACCACGCCCATGTCGTGTTCAATCAACACCACGGTGGTGCCGAACTCGTCGTTGATGTCCAGCACAAAGCGGCACATGTCCTGTTTCTCTTCCAGGTTCATGCCGGCCATGGGCTCATCGAGCAGCAGCACTTTGGGCTCCATCGCCAGCGCGCGGCCCAGGTCAACGCGCTTTTGCAGGCCATAGGGCAACTGGCCCACGGGCGTTTTACGGTGCGCCTGAATTTCCAGGAAATCAATGATGTGCTCGACGAATTCGCGGTGCCGCATCTCTTCTTTCTGCGCCGGGCCAATGCGCAGGGCCTGCATGAAGATGTTGGACTTGATGCGCAGGTTGCGCCCGGTCATCAAGTTGTCAATGACGTTCATGCCCTTGAACAGCGCCAGGTTTTGAAACGTGCGGGCGATTCCCATGGTCGCCACCTGGTGGCTGTCCATGTGGCTGAAGGTTTGGCCCATGAAGCTGATGCTGCCTTTTTGCGGCGTGTAGACCCCGTTGATGCAGTTGAGCATCGAGCTTTTGCCGGCGCCATTGGGTCCGATGATGGCGCGCACCTCGTGCTCGCGCACATCGAATGAGATGTCTGTCAGCGC
The DNA here is from genome assembly GCA_043758475.1 of Comamonadaceae bacterium. GTDB lineage: Bacteria > Pseudomonadota > Gammaproteobacteria > Burkholderiales > Burkholderiaceae_C > JANYCG01. The sequence goes on from JAYVNK010000243.1 coordinate 9,832, forward strand.
GTTCACTCCGCCAAAACTCAGCGAGATGTTCTTCACATCCAAAACGACTTTACCGATCTCTTTGCTCATGCTGCCGCCTTCACGGGCGCAAAGGTTTTGGCGTCGTCAATGCGCAGCGTGGCGCTCACGCTGCCGCTGCGGCCATCCTCAAACTTGACCACCGTCTCGATGAACTGCGAGGTCTTGCCGCCATACAGCGCATCCACCAGCGGCTGGTATTTGTCGGCAATGAAGCCGCGGCGGACTTTATTGGTGCGGGTCAACTCACCGTCATCGGCGTCCAACTCTTTGTGCAGCACGAGGAAGCGGCTGATCTGACTGCCCGCCAGCAGCGTGTCCACACTCAAATCCACGTTGACTTTTTCAACGCATTCCTTGATGAGCTGGTAGACCTCGGGCTTCTGCGCCAGGTCGGTGTAGCCCGCGTAAGACAGGTTGCGCCGCTCGGCCCAGTTGCCCACGGCATCAAAGTCAATGTTGATCATGACGCAGACCTTCTCGCGGCCGTCGCCGTAGGCCACTACTTCCTTGATGTGCGGGAAAAATTTGAGCTTGTTCTCCACATACTTCGGCGCAAACATCGCCCCGTCATTGGCACCGCCCTTGATGCGGCCCACGTCTTTGACGCGGTCAATGATTTTGAGGTGGCCCTGCGCGTCCAGAAAGCCCGCGTCGCTGGTGTGGTACCAGCCGTCCGCCGTTAGCACCTCGGCGGTGGCCGCTGGGTTTTTGTAGTACTCCTTGAGCAAGCCGGGCGACTTCACCATGATCTCGCCATTGGCTGTCACCTTGATCTCAACCCCTGAAATCGGGATGCCCACGGTGTCTGCCTTGGCCGCGTTGTCGGGCTGCAGACAGACGAACACGGCTGTCTCGGTGGAGCCATACAGCTGTTTGAGGTTGATGCCGATGGAGCGGTAAAACGTGAACAGGTCCGGCCCAATCGCCTCGCCTGCTGTGTAGGCGACGCGCACGCGGCTAAAGCCCAGGTTGTTGCGCAGCGGGCCGTACACCATCCAGTCGCCAAGCTGGTACTTGAGGTTGTCGATGAAGGAGACCGGCTTGCCATCCATGCGTGCAGGGCCGACGCGCTTGGCCACATCCATGAACGCGCTGAACATCTTGCGCTGCACTGGGCCTGCGTCTTCCATGCGAATCATCACGCTGGTCAGCAGGCCTTCAAACACGCGTGGTGGGGCAAAGTAATAGGTGGGGCCGACTTCTTTCAAGTCGATGGTGATGGTGCTGACCGATTCCGGGCAATTGACTACATAGCCGCAGACCAGCCACTGCGCATAGGAAAAAATATTCTGGCCAATCCAGGCGGGCGGCATGTAAGCCAGCACTTCCTCGGCATGGGTGAGCTTGTCAAACTCGGCCCCCGCGCGGGCGCGGTCCAGCAGGGAGTTGTGGGTGTGCACCACGCCCTTGGGGTTGCCGGTCGTCCCCGAGGTGAAAAACATCGCCGCCACGTCATGGGCCTTGACTTGGGCTGCGGCGGTCTTGAAGAAATCACGGTTTTGAGCAGCGAAGACCTTGCCAGCGGCGAGCAGGTCTTCAACCGACACCAAACCCGCTTCGTCATATTTGCGCAGGCCGCGTGGGTCGTCAAAATAGATATTCGAAAGCTGCGGGCATTGCGCCCGGATCTCCAGCAGCTTGTCAACCTGTTCCTGATCTTCGGCAAAGGCAAACCGAACCTCCGCGTTGTTCAGGGGGAAAACACATTCCGCCGCTGCAGCGTCCTGGTACAGCGCAATGGGAATGGCCCCCAGCGACTGCACGGCCAGCATGGTGGCGTACAGGCGCGGACGGTTGGCACCGACCACCACCATGTGCTCACCCTGACGCAGGCCCGCATGGTGCAAACCGCAAGCCAGATGCGCCACCATCGTGGCCAAATCTGCCCATGACAGGGCTTGCCAGATGCCGTACTCTTTTTCACGCATGGCAGGTGCCGTCGGGCGCGCTGCAGCGTGGCTCAAAAGAAGTGCGGGAAAAGTGGTTTGCATCCAATGACCTTGTGCGAAAAAAAACACTTGGGCAAAGCCTAAGTTGTTACCTGTTGGAGCCGAATGGTAAGCATTAGTTTGACGCCAAGTTGTCGCTTCAACGACAATTGAGGACTTAACCGGTAGGTGTTTTCCCTTCACTTATTGGCAACTTACAAACGGCACATGAATTCAGCATCAGTCCCTAATACATGAGCGGAAACACCTCACTGCTGCTGCGCCGGCGCGCCCTCACGCCGTCTGAGCTGGATGCCATTCCGTGGCTGCGCCTGCTGTCGCCCTCGGAGCACGAGCGGGCCGCAAGCGACCTGAAAATCTCTGAAGCAAACCCCGGCGAATACGTGTGCCGCGTGGGCCGACCAGTAACCTACTGGATTGGCGTGGTGGACGGGCTGCTGAAAATGAGCACCAGCAATGCCGATGGCAAAACCATGACTTATACCGGCGTGCCACCAGGCGGCTGGTTTGGCGAGGGCACCGCCCTGAAGCGTGAGGCCTACCGCTACAACATCCAGGCGTTGCGCAAAAGCCGGGTGGCCGGGCTGCATGTGGACACCTTCCACTGGCTGCTGGACCATTCGATTGCGTTCAACCGGTTCGTAATGAATCACCTGAACGAGCGCTTGGGCCAGTTCATCGCGCTGCGTGAAATTGACCGGATGAACAACCCCGACGCTCGCGTGGCGCGCAGCCTGGCGGCGTTGTTCAACCCGGTGCTTTACCCAGGCGGTGGCGACGTCCTGCGCATCACCCAGCAGGAGTTGGCGTATCTGGTCGGCCTGTCGCGCCAGCGGGTTAATGAAGCGCTCACGGCGCTACAGGCGCACGGCATCATCCGCGTGGAATATGGCGGTTTGCGCGTGCTGAGCCTTGACGCTCTCCGTTCTGCCGTTTTTGAGAATAAAAAACGGCTCTCTTTCGTTTCGGTTGGAACGCCACTGCCCATTTTGACTTCAGGGTAATGGGCTTGCTTTTGGAAGCGGGTTGCCAGGCAGGTGAGCCAGCTTACCAGCGATCAAGAAGCTGATGGCGATGAAATGCCTGGTTGTTCCGTAGCCGCGCGCCTTGGCCTTGGCCGCTTGCAGCAAAGGGTTCACCGCCTCGACATAGCCGGTGTGCAGGTGAGCGGCCTCAAAGGCATTGATGATCCCTGCCCAATGCTGCTGGATTGTTTTGGCCAACTCTTTGATCGGATGCAACTGTGAGCGCTGGGCCCAGTGCAGCCACTTCTTGAACGCCTTGCAGGTCTGGGCGACATCAGCGCGCAGTGCATAGATATCTCTGAGAGCCTCCTTGATGCGCCACGCCCTGGCGGTCTTGAGACGGCTTTGGGGCAGGAAAACCCCATCAGCGTGATCGCCGCCAACAAGTCCTGGGAAGTGCAGAAGAACATCGCACTGACCAACCACCAGTACAACCCGCAGTCGGTGATTTTCAGCAAGAAGGTCTGGGACACCCTGAGCGCGGCCAGGAAAAAGCTGATTGACGATGCCGCCGACGAAGCTGCGACCTTGCAGCGCAAGGAGGCGGGCGCTGCCGTGGCCTCCAATCTGGATCTGCTGAAGAAAAACGGCATGACCGTCACCCAGTTCGCGCCTGCCGAAGTGGCCAAACTGCGCGAGAAGATGAAGCCGGTGATCGCCCAGTTCAGCGCCAACGTGGGCGAAGCCACGGTGAACGACATGATGGCCGAACTGGCCAAGCTGCGCAAGTAATCCGCGAAGCGTTTGTGCTGAGCCTGTCGAAAGTATTCGACAGGCTCAGCACAAACGGCGAGGTTGTCTTGACTCTCCCTCCGGTGCAATTGTGTGAATAACACCCCCATTGCAATCGTCGGCGTCGGCGCTATTCGCCTGGCCCACCTTGGCGTTGTCCAAAAAAGCGCTACCTGTGGGCTTTCGGCGGTAGTTGACCCATCACCAGCCGCCGCAGACGTGGCGGCGCGCGCTGGAGTGCCGCTGTACAAATCGGTTGACGAACTGCT
>JAYVNK010000244.1:0-4588 GCA_043758475.1 Comamonadaceae bacterium
GCGAGATTTTCTTCGCTTGCCTCCAGCACCGGCACTTTGCCGGAGCGGCGCCCTGAATCCAGCGATGCGACGAATTCGGCCTCGGTGGGCAATTCACCCGCTTCAAAGCGCTCCAGCGCATCGCCCTTGAAAAACACGGTGACCTTGCGCGCCTGGGGCTCAAGACCCTGGCGCTTGAAGGTGAACACGTAATCCCAGCGGTCTGCATGAAACATGCTCACCAGCAAAGGCGAACCCAGCAGGTCGCGCACCTGCGGGCGGCTCATGCCGGGCTGCAGCGCCGCAGCCTGTTCTTTGGAGACAAAATTGCCCTGCACAATGTCCATTTTGTACGGTGTCACGATGCTGGCCACGCGGCTCGAAGCGCTGTTCAAGCCGCCACAGGCGACCAAGGCGGAGCTTGCAGCCGCCAGCAGGCTCAAGCGGATGCTGCGACGGTGCAAATTGGACAGGAAGTACAGCATGTAAAACGTGACGGGCGCGGTCGCCCATGGGTAGCGATATGATTACCGGATTGTAGCGGTTGGCCTCCCTTGCACCGGTGGCTGCGGTCGGGCCGAATTTGCACTGTATTGGCGCCGCTTTGGCGCAAGGGAAACACCCATGGACAACATCGACGAACTCAAAAGTACTGGGCTCAAGGCCACGCTGCCGCGACTGAAGATTCTGGAAATCTTCCAGAAAGGCACGCAACGCCACATGACGGCTGAGGACGTTTTCCGGGTGCTGCTGGAAGACCGCTCCGATGTCGGGCTGGCCACGGTGTACCGCGTGCTGACGCAGTTTGAGCAGGCCGGCATCTTGAGCCGCAGCCATTTTGAGAGCGGCAAATCGGTTTACGAGCTTAACGAAGGCCAGCACCACGACCATCTGGTCTGCCTGGACTGCGGCAAAGTGGAAGAGTTTTTTGACGCCGAGATCGAAAAACGCCAGCACGCTGTGGCCAAGGCCAAGGGTTTCACCATTGCCGACCACGCCTTGAGCCTCTATGCCAACTGCACCAAAGACAAGTGCCCCAACCGCCCTGCGACAACGCGCGGGCACAACTGACCGTTTTTTTTCAGGCTCCGCTGTCCATCGCCTTGCGGTGCCGCTCGACAAACTCCTGGTAGGTGTCAACCCCGCGCAGCTGCAAAATCGTGTTGCGCACGGCGGCTTCCACCAGCACGGCAATGTTTCGGCCTGCCACCACCTGGATCACCACTTTGCGCACAGGAATGCCCAGCACATCCTGCGTCAGCGGCTCATACGGAATGCGCTCGTACTCCCGCTCCAGCGTTTCGCGGCGCACCAGATGGACGATCAATTTCAGGCGCATCTTGCGCCGCACCGCTGTCTCGCCAAAGATGCCGCGAATGTCCAAGAGGCCAATGCCGCGCACCTCCAGCAGGTTTTGCAGCAACTCAGGGCAACGGCCCTCAATGGTGGTCTGGTTGATGCGAAACAGATCGACTGCGTCATCGGCCACCAGACCGTTGCCGCGCGAGATCAGCTCCAGCCCCAACTCGCTCTTGCCCAAGCCAGATTCCCCGGTAATCAGCACCCCCAAGCCCAAAATGTCCATGAACACGCCGTGCATCGACGCCCGGTCGGCAAAATGCTTGGACAGGTAGGCGCGCAGCACATCGATCACAAAGGCCGATGACTCCTGCGTGGCAAACATTGGAATCTGCGCCCGTTCGCACATCGACAGCAAGGCGTCTGGCGCGGTCTGGCCATCGGCCAGTATCAACACTGGCGGCTCCAGCGCCACAATGCGGGAGATCCGCCGCGCGCAGTCTTCAGGCGTGGCATTGGTGATGTAGGCAATCTCGCGCACGCCCAATATCTGAACGCGGTAGGGATGGATGTAGTTGAGGTAGCCCACCAGGTCAGCGCCAGAACGTGCCGCGCGCACCGCAACCTCGTCAAAGCGCCGCTCGGACGCTCCCAGTCCGGCCAGCCATTCCCATTTCAGCCGGGTGCGGAATTCTTCAAAAAGGACGTCGGCGCTGACGGCGGTGGGTTTCAAAGCTTGCTGAACCTGGGCTGGCTTAACCGAAGGCTGCCCGGACGGATCAGGCCACCTGGGCCGATTGCCAGCCCGCGATGAGGCCATGCAACTCGACCGCATCGGCACTCGCGCCGAGCTTGGCACGCAGTTGGGCGTCGCTCAGGAGTTCAGCAATTTCCGACAGGATTTCCAAGTGCTTTTGCGTGGCCGCTTCGGGCACCAGCAGAAAAATCAGCAAATTGACAGCTTGCTCGTCCGGCGCGTCAAACCCGATGGGCGCAACCAGTTGCAAAACCGCCGCCATGGGCGCTTTGAGCCCCTTGATGCGGCCGTGCGGAATGGCAACGCCATGGCCCAGCCCGGTGGAACCGAGCCGCTCGCGCGAAAACAGGCTGTCGGTGACCACCGCCCGGCTCAGGCCGTGCAGGTTCTCGAACAGCAGGCCGGCTTCTTCGAAGGCGCGTTTCTTGCTGGTCGCATCGACATGCACGAGCACTTGCGCCACTGGCAGGATGTTGGCTAGTCGGTTCATGGTGGGATTGCAGATTATGCACACAAATCGGCTGCCCGGCGAGGGCGGGCCGGTGCCCGTGGCCCATGCAATGTGACAACAAAAAAAGCCGCCAGGGGCGCTGGCGGCTTTGGGTACACGTTCAAATGAGTGGCTTACATGATCCGCTTGGGCGCATCGTGGTGGTGGTCCTGCAAGCGGTCTTTGTGGCGCACCACCTGGCGGTCCAGCTTGTCCACCAGCTCATCCACGGCGGCGTACAGGTCGGCGTGGGAGCTTTCGGCAAACATGTCGCTGCCCTTGACGTGGATATTGCATTCAGCGCGCTGCCGTCGTTCTTTTTCCTTCTGCTTTTCAACGGTGAGGAGCACTTTGACATCAACCACCTGGTCAAAGTGACGGGTAATGCGGTCGAGTTTGGATGTGACGTAATTTCGCAGGGCCGGGGTGACTTCAAGGTGATGGCCGCTGATCGTCAAGTTCATAAATAGCCTCCTGGTGCTCTCGGGGTGGGAAAAAGCCGTCCACGCAATGCGGGCGGCAGGCGAACTGGAATTGATGGAAATAAGACACTTGTATTCACTATGCGCCTGATAAGCAGGAATTGCAATCCCCAAATTGCATAGTTTTGTTAACGAGTTGACACAAATCGCTGCAAAATCACCGCATGAGCCTCGATACCATCATCCATGCCGGTCTGAGTCACTATGCGCGCCCCACCACGGCCCTGGTCCTCATGGGCGGTGGTGCCAGGACTGCCTACCAGGTGGGCGTGCTGCGGGCCACTGCGGCGATTTTGGAGCGCCACCCGCAGGCATCAAAGTCGTTTCCATTTCAACTGCTGATTGGCACCTCCGCAGGTGCCATCAATGCCACCTGCCTGGCGGCATGGGCCACGCAGGGGCTGGCGGCGTTCGAAAAGCTGGCCCAGTTTTGGAGCGAGTTGCGCTCATCGGACGTGTACCGGCTCAACGTATCGTCCTGGTTGCGCTTCAACCGCTTTGCCGTGGCCCTGAGCCTGTCGCGCCACGCCCGTGCCAACGGGGCCATCCTGGACAACACGCCTCTGGTTGACACCCTGAAAAAAGGCATTCCCCTCAAAGGCATTGACGATGCACTGCGCGCGCGCGTCATCAACGCGCTGGCCGTCACCGGTTCCAGCTACACCAGCGGCGTGCACTGGACGTTTTGCCATACCGCGCAGGACGAGCCGTTTCGCGGCTGGATGCGGCCCGGCCGGCGCGCAGGTTTTGCAGCCATCACGATTGACCACCTGATGGCCTCCAGCGCCATACCGTTCCTGTTTCCGGCGACGGCACTTTGGGTGAACGGCCAGCGCGAGTTTTTTGGCGACGGCTCAATGCGCCAGGTCACGCCGCTGTCGCCCGCCATGCACCTGGGTGCCAGGAAAATCATGGTGGTCGGTGTAGGCCAGCCGGAGAGATCGGGCCTGGGTGGGGGTGACGCGGGCCCGCAGCCCGCGCACGGTCCCACGCTGGGCAGCATTGCCGGGCATGCGATGGCCAGCGTGTTCCACGATACCCTGCAGGCGGACGTCGAGCAGACGCTGCGGGTGTCCGAGACCTTGCGGCAATTGCCCCGCGACGCGGCGCACGCCCTGCCGTACCGCGCGGTGGATGTGCTGTCAATTGCACCGACCCGGTCACTGGATGCGCTGGCGCAGCAGCACATCAATGAATTGCCCGCAGCCACCCGCCACGCCTTGACTGGGCTTGGCGTGCTGAACGACGGGGGTGGCGTGCTGGCCAGCTACCTGCTGTTTGAGCCAGGGTTTGTCAAGACGCTGATTGCCATGGGCGAAAGCGACACCTATGCACGCAAGGACGAGTTCCTGGCATTTTTCTCAAACCCGTAAGTTGTGTTGGAGACAACGCCATGACACTGACATTACTTTTCAAATGCCTCGGTCTGGCACTGGCCTGCCATGCCTCATTGGGCTGGGCCCTGGCAGACACCTACCCCAGCAAGCCGGTGCGCGTCATCGTGCCCTATGGCACCGGGGGCGGCTCTGACACACTGGTGCGCCAGCCAGTGTAGTGTCTCACCCTGTTTGAACTGTTTTG
>JAYVNK010000245.1:0-4586 GCA_043758475.1 Comamonadaceae bacterium
CGCTTGTGTGGCTCGCCACACGGCGCTCAGAGCGCCTTGCACTGCATCCCGCCAGCGCACCCAAAAACGGTATATTAACTATTTCCGCCTCCCTAAGCAGGCCGCTTCAAGGCCATACGCGAGCGCCTGGGCGCACCGGAGCTGGCGCTGGTCAAAATCGGTGCCGATAGCGACATCTGGCCAGACATCCACATGAACCGCGAAGCCGCCGCGCAGGCCCAGCAAGACCTGGGTTCCACCACGATGCTGCCCGTGCACTGGGCTACCTTCAATCTGGCGTATCACGACTGGACAGAGCCCGTGCTGCGCACCGTGGCTGCTGCCGCAAAGCAAAGCGTGCAGCTTGTGACGCCACGTGTGGGGGGGGAGAGTTGAGTTTGGCGTGCCGTTTGAAAATCGGGCTTGGTATCGGCAAGGATAGGCTTGATATACTGTACAGCCTGTACACTTATTGGTTTCACCATGTCTGCCAACCCCAGCTATGGCCTGGAGCAAGCCCGCATCCAGCTGCCAGCGATCATCGCCGACGCGCATTCGGGCGTGACCAGCGTCATCACGCGGCACGGCAAGCCCTATGCAGCTGTTGTCCCGTTCAAGACCCTGGAAAAGTCACGTGGCGCATTGCGCGCATCGTCAAGCCTGCTGGCCTTGCGTGGCACGGGTCAAGGGCTGTGGGGCGCCAACGTTGGTCAAACCATTGCCAGGCTGCGCGGCGAATGGGGCGATGATTGACGAAGCCCGCCAAACCTAAACCAGACGTTTCACCCTGGGCTGGCTTGCCATTGCACTCAACGGTCGTGGTGGACACCGCCCCGTTCATTTACATACTTGAATCACATCCGCAGTTTGCAGACCAATTTGCAGGCCTGTTTGAAGCGGCGGCGGCGGGCAAACTGAACATTGCCTTGTCGACCATCACGCTGGCTGAAGTATTGACCGGCCCCCTCAAAGCAGGCCAGACCGCCCTGGCCAAGCGGTATGAAAAAGCCTTGTCCGCTTACACCCTGATTTCCGTCACCCCATCAATCGCGGCATTGGCCGCCCAGTTGCGGGTGCAGTACCGGTTAAAGCTGCCCGACGCGATTCAATTGGCCACCGCTCTGGACACGGGCGCCGCCGCCTTTGTAACCCATGACAGGGATTTCTCTCAAGTCACAGGCATGGCAATTTTGACAGGGGACGCATGATGGTCGTGACGGTGATGGGCGAGCTTGATCACTTTTTAACCTGTGTATCAAAGTCGCTGGCGTCATGCCGCTCGGGCAACTGGGTATCCACCTTGCCCCGGGTGCGGTTGACCCTGCGGCCCCGTTGCACGGCGGGGCGTTGGGCGATCTGGTCAGTCCAGCGCAGCACGTGGGTGTAGGTCTGCACCTGCAAAAACTCACCGGCTTCATAAAGCTGGCCTTTGGCCAAGGTGCCGTACCAAGCCCACACCGCCATGTCGGCAATGGTGTATTCATCACCCGCCAGGTAAGGGCTCTCAGTCAGCCGGCGGTCCAGCACATCCATCTGGCGCTTGACTTCCATGGCAAAGCGGTCAATCGGGTATTGCATCTTGGTCGGCGCATAGGCATAGAAATGGCCGAAGCCACCACCCAGGTACGGTGCGCTGCCCATCTGCCAGAACAGCCACGACAGGCATTCGGCCCGTGCTGCGCCATCAGCCGGCAAAAAGGCGCCGAACTTCTGCGCCAGGTGCAGAAGAATGGCGCCCGATTCAAACACCCGTATCGGCGTGGGCCCGCTGCGGTCCAGCAGCGCCGGGACTTTTGAATTGGGGTTGACCGCCACAAAGCCGCTGCCAAACTGGTCGCCCTCGTTGATGCGGATCAGCCAGGCGTCGTACTCCGCGCCGGTGTGGCCCAGGGCCAAAAGCTCTTCCAGCATCACCGTGACTTTCACGCCATTGGGCGTGGCCAGCGAGTACAGTTGAAACGGGTGTTTTCCCACTGGCAAGTCCTCGTCATGGGTCGGCCCGGCAATGGGGCGATTGATGTTGGCAAAGCGGCCACCGTTGCCTTTGTCCCACGTCCAGACGGTGGGTGGCGTGTAGTCGGGGGTGTCGCTCATGGTGCGGGCTCCATCGTTCATTGCAGAAAATCTCGCCCCGCTATTGTGACGCAAGCACCCGCGACTGCTGGCGGCGCAGCGCCAAGTGCGCAACCAAGGCGCACAGCGTAAAGCCCAGTATCAGCAAGCCCAGGTTGCGCGAACCCTGGTGCGGCACCAGCCCCACGCTGTAGGCACCCATTGCACCCATCAATTGCTGCATCAGGCCCGCCAGCGCCGCAGCAGAACCGGCAAGTGCCGGCACCACACCCACCGTTCCCGCCAGCGTGGGTGGCATGAGGAAACCATGGCCCACGCCCCACAACATCAACGGCAACGTGAAGGCCAGCGGCGAGTCCAGTCCCATCAGTGCCAAGGCCAGCATCAGCAACACACCCGACAGCGTGGCCATCTGGCCCAGGGCCATCACCCAACGCTCGCCCTTGCCGTGGATCACGCGGCTGGTGAGAAAGTTACCCGCCATGTACGCAATGGGGACAAACATGAGGTACCAGCCAATGCCATCCGGCCCCACGCCGTAGCCGCCCAGCACGATGGGCGCGCCGGAAAGGAACACGTAAAACGCGGCTGTGGTCATGCACAGGATCAATACATAAAGCACCAGGGACTTTTCCCGCAGCAGCCTGGCATACGCCCGCAACATGCTGGCCAGCCAATGCCCCTCAAAATAGCGGGCGGGCACCGGGCCGGGCAAGCTGCGCCAGGCCGCAGCCAGCATCAACAAAGCCAGCACCGTAACGAGAACGAAGTTGGCCTGCCAGCCAAAGCGCACATGCAACTGCCCGCCCACCACTGCCGCAAGCGGCGGCGACAGACCCATCGCCATGCCGATATAGGCCATGACCTTGGTGCGTTGCGGCCCCCGAAACTTGTCCTGCACCATGGCACGGCCAACCACCGTGCCCGCAGCGCTGCCAGCCCCCTGAAGGACCCGCGCGGCAATCAGCACGTCCAGGTTGGGGGCCAGTGCGGCGACGAGAGAACCCAGGGCCATCAAAGCCAGCCCCGCCACCAGCACCCCTTTGCGGCCATATCGGTCAGACAGCGGGCCATACACCAGGTGGAACAGCCCAAACGCCACCACGAAGCCGCTGAAAGTCAGCTGCACCTGTGCCTGGCTGGCGCCGAATAAGGCACCCCATTCCTGCATGGAAGGCAGGCAGATGGTCATTGCGATCAGCCCGAAGGCGATCTGGGCAAGCAGGGTGGGGATGAGCATGGGGCGGTTCAGGAGGCCATTGATCTTATCTTTCGCCCAGGGAGAGAAAGCCACATCAGGCCTGTCTTTAGGGCTCGCCAGCATCAGCCCGTGCGTGGCGATGTGCTGCGCCCGTGCCTCGCGCACGAGAAAGGTTACGTCAGCGCCTCCCTGATGCAGCCTGACGCCAAAGTAGCCGCCTGTGCCGCCGGCGCCCAGGATAAGAATTTTCATGAAAGTCCTTGCAAAGATTCCGCAGACGGTGCCTGCGATTTTCGGGATTCCCCCGACGCCGTCGGGAGAATCGGCAATGTGCCTTCAACGCAACTCATACCAAACCCCCCGCCCGCCGCCCTGCTGCTTCAGGTGCCCACGCTCCACCAGGCTGCGCAGGTGCTGCTTCAGGGTGTTGCGGCTCGCCCCGGTAAGCGCGATGGCGTTGCCTATGGTCACGCGCCCGTGCTCGCGCGCAAACTCCACGATGTGTAGTTGCAGTTGCGGCAAGGCTGCCAGCACGATCTTTTCGCGCTCCACTTTTTTCTCCAGCCTTCGCACTTGCTCGGACAGGCTGCGCAGGAAGAACAGCAACCACGGTTGCCAGTTGGGTGCTTCGGTGCGGATGGTCCTCTGCGTCTGGCGCAAGGCCAGGTAGTAGCCTTCCTTGTTCACCTCAATCACGCTTTCCAGCGAGCTGTAGGGCACATAGGCATAACCCGCCTGAATCAATAGCAGGGTGGTCAGCACGCGGCTCAGGCGCCCGTTGCCGTCCTGGAAGGGGTGGATTTCCAGAAAGACCACCGTGAAGACCGCGATGATCAGCAGCGGGTGCAGGTGTGCCTTGTTTCGCTCTTGGGTGAACCAGTCCACCAATTCAGCCATCAAGCGGGGCGTGTCAAAAGGCGATGCCGTCTCGAACACAATGCCGATTTGCACGCCGTTTTCATCGAAGGCGGCGACGCTGTTGGTATGGGTTTTGTACTGGCCCCGGTGCCGCGCGTCTTTTTCGCTGTGGCGCAGCAGGGTTTGATGTAGCTGCTTGATGTGGTTTGCGTTGAACGGGATGTCTTGCCAGGCGCTGAAGATAAGTTCCATCAGTTCGGCATAACCCGCCTCCTCTTGTTCATCGCGCGAGTCGAAAGTTTTGATTTCGAGGTTGAAAAGCAGGCTTTCCACCTCGCGGTCAGACAGTTTGCTGCCCTCAATGCGGGTAGACGAACCTATGCTCTCAATGGTGGCAACGCGGCGCAGGGCCGACAAACGATCTGGGGCCAGAGTGCCCAAAGCGCGCCAAGCACCTTTGAACTCGTCGATGCGG
>JAYVNK010000246.1:0-4586 GCA_043758475.1 Comamonadaceae bacterium
TCTCGCTGGCAAGGCAGGACTTCGATGCCTCGCCGGCCATTGCGCTTAACGGCATTGCGCCCTTTGGCGTAACGCCGGGGCAGCACATCAAAATGGACGTGCTGGGGCTGAAGGTCAGAGTCGCCGGCGATGCGGTGCTGGACAGCGATTCCCTTATGCCGCAAATTGCCGTCGGGCTGCAATACAAGTCGGTTTCCCCCGGTTCGTTGCGGTCGGTGTTCAACTTTCTGGGCACGCAAACCCACGGCACCGACGTGTACGTCAGCGCAACCAAGCTTTTTCTGTCATCGGGGATCCTGGTCAATGGCACCTTGCGCTCAACCAACGCCAACCAGAACGGGCTGTTGGGTTTTGGTGCCAGCGCGCCGGGCAAGAACAGCCGCAGCCTGACACCGGAGTTCTCTGTGGCGTACCTTGTCAGCAAGAACATTGCGGTGGGTGCCGAGTACCGCGTCAAGCCCAATAACCTGGAGGCGCTGGGGCGTGCGGCCGGCTTGGGCAACGCGCTGGCTGAAGACGACTGGAAAGACATTTTCATCGCCTGGGCACCCAGCAAGAATGCGTCAGTCACGCTGGCCTATGTTGACTTGGGGCGCGTGGTACCTGGCGTGACGGCTGGGCGCAAGCAGGGGGGCTACTACGTCTCGGGGCAACTGGCGTTTTAAACGGCCTTGATCCTGTTTGTCCGGCTTGACTCGCTCGCCATATTCGACCTTTTTCCCCGTCATTCCAGTAAACACCTGGCGTCTTCTTGCGAGGCCACCCCGTAAAGGTAAACCATGAAAAAACTGCTTCTATTTATCACTGCGGCAGCCGTGGGCTTGCTGGCCTTGCCTGGCTTCGCTCAAACCACCGCTGCGCCCTCCACAATGCCTGCCGCGACGAACGACTCCCTGTACCAGGCCTTCGGCGAAAAGCCGGGCTTGGCCAAGCTGGTGGAAGACTTTCATATTCGCCTGCTGGCTGACCCGCGCACCGGGCCACACTTCAAGCCCGTCAATGCGCAAAATATCAAGGACCAGCTCACAGAACAGTTTTGCAAGGTGACGGGCGGACCCTGCGTCTACAAGGGCGCTGACATGAAAACGGCACACAGCAATCTCGATATCACCAAATCAGACTTCAACGCGCTGGTGGAAGTCCTTCAGGCGTCCATGGACGCGCAGGGCATCGGGTTTGGCGCGCAACGCCAGTTGCTGGCCCGGCTGGCACCGATGCACCGCGATGTGATTACCGTGAAATGATGACACCATGAAAAGACTGAACAAACAAATTTTTGGCCGTGATCATTCCGGTCGCTGTCCTGTCAGCCACCTGCTGCGTGCTGCGGTCCTGTGCGCAATGGGTGCCGCCGCCAGCGTCAATGCCGGCAGCCTGGTGGTCACGGTGCTGGACAAAGACGGCAAGCAGGTGCCCGACGCGGTCGTGATTGTGGTGCCGACCGTCAAAGCAGTGGCGAAGAACCCGCCCCCGATGCTGGCCGTGATCAACCAGGAAAAAATGCAGTTCATTCCTGCTGTGACCGTGGTATCGCCGGGTGCCAAAATCCGTTTCACCAACAGCGATGTGTGGGACCACCACGTTCGCATGGCTGCGCCTGGTCTCTCGTTGCCTACGGACCCCGCTGCAACCAGCGCCACCAGCACAGCCAACGGCTTTGCGCTGCGCCTGGAAGGAAAAACCGAGGGCAAGCCGGCTAAATCGGTGGAGGTGACGCTGGACAAGCCCGGTGCCATGGGTGCCAGCCTGCTGGGCTGCTTTATTCACGGATCCATGAGCGGTGCCGTCTACGTGGCTGACTCGCCCTGGACGGTGAAGACCGGTGCCGACGGCACAGCCACGTTGGACGACGTGCCTGACGGTGCCGCCACTGTGAAAGTATGGCATTCCGCGCAAGTGGTCGATTTGAAGCCGCAAACCATCACGCTCGGCTCTGCGCCGGGCAAGCTCACCCTGCAGCTTGACGTGGTGCCGCGCAGACGGCGAAGTTAGCAGCGTTGCCCGGGCGGGGCTACCTCATTGCGCGCAGCCATACATCACGTTGATGCGGGCCACATATTTGGACACATGTCCGCTGACGCGGCAGCCTTGGTGCACTACCGAGTCCGTGCCGAAGCCATGCCGAAAGAACAGGGCTGACCCTTTGACCGGCACAACGTCAACCCAGCTGCCTTCTTTCGTGAAGAGCCGCGTGTTGCCCCCAAGCACGCCGTCCTGTGGGCCATTCAGATAGAGCAACATGGTCAGGCCGGAACGCATACCGGGTCCCCACTCCTGCATTCGCATGTGGTCATTGCTCAGGCTGTATCCCGGCCAGTCGCCATCGGTATGGCGGTTGAATACATCGCCCGAGTCATAGCGGTACATGTTGAAGCGTTGGCTAAAGCGGGGATAAAGCGCTGCGCCGTCGATGTTCTCGGGCAGCAGGTGGCCTATGCGGTCAAACAGCGGAGCCGTCAGTGCATCGTTCGCAAGCCAGTGCACCGATTTGTTCATGCGCATGCCGGGTGGCGTGGAAATACCTGGGGCTTCGTCCCTGTAACCGAAACGCTCTGTCGCCTCGACGATAGCGTCGGCTTCGGCAGATGTCACCACATCAGCTATCGAAAAAGCGAGCAAGCCCCCCAAATCAATGTCCTGCCGGAGCGCGTTCAGCAGGGGCTGGCCTTGCAAGCTCAAAGCGGCCGGTGGACTGTCAAACGCATGGATTGGCGTCATGGGCACCACGCCACCCATGGGCAGCGAACCCTGCATGAAAGCCACTGCACGGTGCGCAGGCCAGTGAGCTGGGAGCGATTTGACCAATGCCATCTATTTTGCTTTCAACACCCATAAGGCCAGCTTTTTCAGGTCTGCTTTGGACAATTTGGGTTGCGGTGGCATGGGTATCTCGCCCCATTTACCAGCGCCGCCGCTGCGAATGCTTTCGGCGATCTTGTCTGCGGCATCGCTCTGCCCCGCGTACTTGGCAGCAACATCCTTGAATGCCGGCCCTACCAGCTTGGTGGCGACAGCGTGACAGGCCAGGCAATCGTTTTTACGGGCCAGCGCTTCGCTAGCCAGGCTTTTGCAAGAGCCAAAAAAAGCGACAGCAATTACGATGACTTTCAGCGCGCATGATCGAACTGGTTTGATGGCAGGCTCAAAACGTGGATAGACCGGTGGCAGTTTCATGCGGGCTGCATTCCCAGTGCCTTCAGCCGCGCAGGCTCAACAATTTCAATCCAATAGCCATCCGGGTCTTTGATGAAGGCGACATCTTTCATCTTCCCCTGATCCGCGCGTTTGACAAAAGTGATGCTATTTTCATCAAACCACGCGACTGCGGCGTCAAGGTCAGGCACGGAAAAACAGATATGGCCAAAGCCTTGGGGCTGCGCGTTACCGTCGTGGTACCTGAAGTCTGCATCGTGCTCTGTGCCCCAATTGTGGGTCAACTCCAGCACGCCCCGCTGGCTGAAAGTCCAGGCTGTGCGTTCAACCGCGTCCTCTGGCACGCTGCTCTGGGCAGCGCCTACGTGCAAAAAGTAGAGCGAAAATTTCATTTCCGGGAAATCCAGCTTGCGCAGAACCTTCATACCCATGACGCGGGTGTAAAAATCCAGGGAAATCCTGGGATCTTTCACGCGCAGCATGGTGTGATTGAGGACAAAGCCGCTGGTTTGAGTGGGGGTATCAGTGCTGACACCAGGATGGATCTCGCTTGTAACGTTCACTTGAATGACCTCTTGGGCGGTTTAATGTCGCAGCTCTGGGGCCGGGGCTGGCAGCGCAGACGGAACTAGCTGCGTGCGCATTGCCGCCCGCTTGTTGGCCGCCTCATCCAGCCGGGGCAGCGACAAATACCGAAGGCAACACACGCGCAGAAACGAAGTGAAGTTCGGGCTGTCTTCGCGCGCCTGGAACAGCTCCCCGTGCAGCGCAGCAATCATCTGGTTGGTGGTTTTGGCTTCGCGGCTGGCGATTTCCGCCAGCACGTCCCAAAACAGGTTTTCCAGGCGGATGGTTGTCAGCACATTGTTGATGCGGATGGAGCGGGTGCGGGCCTCGTACTGGATGGGGTCCGCATTGACGTAAACAGAACACATTTTTCGTCTCCTCAATCAACTTTACCAAGCATTATTCAGAGCATGCCTTAAATCGCTTTTTCTGTCATCTGCTTTGCGATGTACTCGGCCTGGCGAATTGCCAGTGTCACGATCGTCAGCGTTGGATTTTCGGCGCCACCGGTCGTGAACTGACTGCCGTCGCTGATGAACAGGTTGGAAATGTCGTGGGTTTGCCCGTACGCATTGCACACGCTGTCTTTGGCCGACGCGCCCATTCGGCAGGTGCCCATGTTGTGGGTAGACGGATACGGAGGAGTGCGGAACGACTTGATCGCACCAGCGGCAGCATAGACACGTTGCCCCTGACGGAAAGCGTGCTCGCGCATCGCGATGTCGTTCTCGTGGTCGTCGTAATGGACATTGGGCGCGGCGTTGCCCCATTTGTCCTTCACGTTGGAGTTCAACGTCACACGGTTGGTTTCGCGCGGCATATCTTCGCCTACCAGCCACATGCCAGCGAGGCGGGTGTAGTTGTCC
>JAYVNK010000247.1:0-4580 GCA_043758475.1 Comamonadaceae bacterium
TGGGCGGCGGGCTGGCCGTTGGGCAGCTTGACGTTGATGATGACCTTGGCTTGCCCGCGTACCGGGTAGCTCTCCTTGTCGGCCTTCACACTCACGTCAAGCTGGTGCGCCTTGGTGCCCACGCGAATTTCGGCCAGGCCGAGCCGGAACGCTGGCTTGCTCAGGTCCACCAGCGCGGTGGGTGCCACATACTCGCGGCCCTCGTACCAGAACGATGTCCACCATTCGCGCGGGGCCTTGAAACCCCAGGTGAAAAAGCTGTACCACGGCACCTCGCGCAAGCGCCCGCGCAAGGCCAGCACGCTCACGTACACGTTCGGCCCCCAGCCCTCTTCAATTTTCAGGCTGATGGTCGGGTCTTGCCCATTGAGCTGCACCACCTGCGTGCTGATGATGCCTTCGCGCTCCACCGCCACCAGCGCGGTGGCAAAGCGGAAAGGCATGCGCACCTGAAACTTCGCCGTCTCGCCGGGTTGGTAGCTCTTTTTCTCGGGCAGCACATCCATGCGGTCATGGTTCTCGCCGCCAAACCACAGCTCGCCCTGTTGGGTCACGTAGACCGATGAGGCGGCTTGAATGCTGTTGCCCGCAGTGTCTTTGGCAGTGACCACCAGCTCCACTTCACCGGCTTCCTTCAAAGAGGTTTCGCACAGCAGCAGCCCGCGCGAATCGCTCTTGCCATTGCACACCGTGCCCAGTTCTTTGGTCTCGGTCTTGTTGTCATAGGTGTAGAACCCGCCCACCATGCGTTTGCGGCTGGTGGTGACGATGCGTGCCACGGCTTTGACTTCCAGCGCAACGTTCGATTGCGGCTTGCCGGTGAGGTCCAGCGCTAGCGCTTGAAACTTGATTTTCTGGCTACTGCCACCTGACATACTTACCCAGCCCTCGGTCTTGATGCCGGCCACCACGCCCGCAGGCCACAGCGTATTGACGCTGCGAATCGTCTGCACCTCACCATTGGGGTCGGCGTAGGTGGCCTCCAGCAGCAGTTCCTGTGGCTGGCGGGCGGTGGGCACTTTGTCGAGGGTCACTTTGCCACTGCCGTTTTTGTCCAGCGTCAGGGGCAGCTTGTCGGCAATTACGCGCGAGTCCTGGCCTGTACTGGTTTCGCTGTCTGTTTCTTCCTCACCTTGCGATGTGGCTTCACGCTTGCCGCGCGGCGGGCTGAAGCTGAATTCTTCAAAATCGCTGTAGCTTAAATATTTGCTGCGCACCAGGGCCGATACCCGCACCGGCAGGTTTACCGCGCCACCACCCGCCACGTAGTTGATCTGCACATCCACGGGCACGGCTTTCACATTGACCAACGCTTTTTTGTCAGCGGGCGTGACGCGGCCTTCCAGTACCGGCAGGCGGAATTCCTCCACGCGAAACATCCCCGTGCTGAAGTCGCGGTCGCCTTCGTCGCCTTTGTTGGGTTTGCCAGTGCCGCGCAACTGCACCTCGTAAGCACCCAGTTTTGCGGCGGGGGGAATTGCAAAAGTGCTCTCGGCACTCTGACCGCCAGTGGTAGTTTTGCGCCACGTCAGCGGCTGCGTGTATCGCTGGCCGCTGCCGAGGTGGGTGACGACCAGGGTGGTTGGTTGATCTTTTGCCAGGCCAAAACCGTTGCTGGTTTCAGTGCGCAGAATGTGCTTCATCGACACCGTTTCTCCCGCACGCAGCAAGGTTCTGTCGAAGATTGTGTGGGCGCGTTCGTCGGGTTGCGGCTCCCGGCTGGTGGGCACGTTGAAGCGCCAGGGCTCAATGCCCCGGTGCCAGTCGCTCCAGGTAAACGCCAGGTCTTCCACGCCCGCCTGAGTGGCGCGGGCGCTCACAAAATAGGCGCGGCCATTGGTGTAATCGGTGCTTTTTCCGCTGTCGCAAACAGGGGGCTGCACTGCGATGCCGATGAAACTGGCGATGCCTTGCGCATTGCTTGTGGCGCTGGCAACTTCTCGGCCACCGCAGTCTGACACGCGCACTCTCGCGCCGTCAACCGGCGTGCCTTTGTCCAGCGCTGTCACCCAGGCCAGCGAATTCTCACGCCCCAGCTTGAAGTGCACCGCCAGGTTGGTGACCAGCGCCGAGGTGCGTACAAACATCGTCCGCCCATTGCCAAAGCGTTCATCCAGCAGGGAGGTGCCCAGCTTTTGCGACGCAATCTCCACCACGTGGAAACCTGGGGTCAGCGGAATGCCCACCACTTCAAACGGCCGTGGATCGCCACTGGCGGGCTTGGGCAGGTCCAGTGTTTTGACACCGGGCTGGCCTTGCAGCAATGACAGCATGCGGCTTTGTACATCGTCCTCATCACGTCGGTCTTTGCGTGCCTCCAGCACTTTCGGCAGCGGGCCTTTCACGTCGCCTGCGGCAAGTTTGCGCGAGACGCTGTAGCTGTCGTAATGCTGCACTTTGGCAAACCAGGAGATGATTTCGGCGTCTGTGGTGGGCCTTAAGTCGCTAACTTTGCCGGGCGCTGCGGGGGCCTGCGGCGCAGAGCCCGCATTCAGCCCCTTGATTTGCAGCGCCGCCTCCACGTTGCGCAGCGTCACCGGCAGCAGGGCCACGCCATCGGGCTCGGCCAGGCGTTCCACAATGCCAAAAGGCGCTGCGGCAAATTTGGCCAGCGGCGGCATTGCTCCCGTGGCAACCTTCAGGGGAAAGCTGTCGGCATTGCGCAGTGTGCGGCCTGACGCGTCCCTGAAGTCTTTGGGCAGTTCCAGCGTGAACTGGGTCAACTCGGGTAACAGAGTCTGAAACGTCACGCCGTTGACCACGCTGTCACCGTCTTTGGAAGCAGCGTCTTCTTTCTCGAATGCGGGCTTGAGCGCGTCCTTGCCGGCGTTCAGACGAATGCCCTCTGCCAGCCTGCGCGGCACCGGCGCGTTGAAATTGAGTGATAACGGGCGTATCGGCAGGCAGGCGCTTTGCGCGTTTTCACGCTCGCAGTTGAAGCTGGCGGTGAATGGCTCGCGCACCTGGAAGCTGAAGCGCTTCTCGATGGTGTTGACGATGCCCTGTGGCGGCACCGTGCCAGCAACGGATGCCAACGCGGGCGTGGCGACGCCCTTGCCGTAAACGATCTGCACATTGGTGGATGGCGTCAGCCGACGGTTGCACGCCAGCGTCACAAAGCTCAACGGGTCCGCCGCAGCGGCTTTTTCCAGCCCTTGGGATTTGAGCAACTGCGCTCGGTCTGTGCCCTCAACCAGCTTAACCGGCACGCGCTCGCCCAGGCCGTCCACCACGCACCATACGTTGGCCTGCACGCTGGCCAGCGTCGCCGCGCCGTTGAGCTGCAACACAAAAAACTGGTCTTCGTCGATGCGACCACCGGGGTAGGGGCGGATGTTGCGCACAAAGGGGCCTCCGGTATTGAACTTGTAGCCGCCAGTGGATCTGGGCGCAATCGTCAAGTCCGTGCCCTTGGGTGATTTGAACCCTGCGCGTACCTGTAGCGTGCAGGTCATACCCGGTGGCAAGTCACGCGCAAATTCATAAGCCCACTCCCGGTCGCTGATCCAGCGCCCCGAACCTTTGGTGGCCTGCGCGTCACTGCAAGTCAGGGTGAGGGGTGCTGGCGCCTTAGGGTCGCCAAAGTTGACCGCGCTCTCGTCAAACTTGACGACCACCTGGCGTACGCTGGCGATTTCGCCTTGCGGCGACACGCTCGTGATTTGCAACGCCTGTGCATTTTGGCCAAGCAAACCCAGCAGTGTTATCACTGCGAACAAAAGCTGCTTTTGGATATTCACGCTGTCCTCCGGTACGGGAGTAGCGTAGCCTAGAAAAGGCCTGGGTCTTGTGCCTGCGCGCAAGTCGCTTGCACACTGGATGCGTTTGTTCTCATTTCACGAAAATGCTCATTCACCGTTCATATTCGAAAAAATTGGTCATCACAAGTGGAGATTTCCCATCGCCTTGACCCCTCAAAGCACCTTTTGAATCAACGCCCCCTTGAACAGCACCGGCCCGGTCGGCCCGCCCGCACTGGGCACGCCGCCCTTGGGCTCCAGGCTGATGGCAAGGGTGGGGACTTCGCGCACATCGCCTTCTGCGGCGGCGAAGTTCAGCACTTTATCTGCGCCCAGCACGCCCAGCGACCGGGGCCCGCCTGCAGGCGGCAGCGCCCACAATTGCAGTGACTTGTCGCCGGCCTCGGCATAGCCGCCTACGCGCTGCAAAACCAGCTTGCGGTTTTTGGCATCGAACGTCACCAGAATGCTGGCGGCAGATTTGTCGTCTGACAGCACGGCCACGTATTCAATCTGCGGGGTGGCCTGCAACTGGGTGCGCAGGGCGGCGATCTGGCTGCCGAGTCGTTGCCCCAGTTGTTCACGCATGTTCACGCCGACCACCAGTGCAGCCACGGTGGCGGCCACGCCCAATGCGGTGGCACCGCGCCACAGCAGCAGGCTGCTGAGCCAGCTGCCGGGAGATGACGCGGGAGGTGCTGCGGCTCGGGACGCAGCAGATGCTGCGCGCGCGGCCTGCATCGTTCGGGCTTCTTTTTCAGCGCGCACCAGGTTGTCAATGCGCATCCACACAGCAGGCGCCGGCTGGGCTGTGTGCTGCAGCTCCGCCATGCTGCTCAG
>JAYVNK010000248.1:0-4576 GCA_043758475.1 Comamonadaceae bacterium
CGTGGTGGTGATCGAGCATGATCTGGACGTGATTGCCGAGGCCGACTGGGTCATCGACCTGGGGCCGGATGGGGGCAATGCCGGCGGGCGTGTGGTGGCGGCTGCTACGCCCGAGGCGGTGGTCCAGGCAGGCACCCATACGGGGATGGCCTTGGCGGCGGTGCTGATGCGATGACGGGGGCAGATCAACAGCCCGGCAGCTGCGGCACTTCAGCCGGATCAATTCCCATCCAGATCCGGCGTTGCAGCCATGAGCGACTGCGCCCAGTCAAGCACGTTCTCCACGATGTTCGACAGTTCCGTGCGGGTAATCGATACGTTGAATTCATCGTCATAACGAAACTCAACCGCAAACGGATTCAGTTGCCGGAGCTGGTCTACAGACAGTGGCAACGGTTGACCTGAATCGACGAGGACCTGCGCCAAAGCCACCAGATCATGGGTGCGCCGTACTTCCAGCCCAAGCAGAGTACCGATGGCTTTGAGGGCCTTTTCGATAGACTGCTGGGCATGAAATCCAATGGCTGCAACACCGGCCTGCGGTAGCGGCAATAACAGATTGAACGTATCGCTGTCGCGCAAGGACAGCCGCAGCAGCCGCTGCGCTTCTTCACGCGCTGGTGTCATGTATGACTTGGCCCTCTTTGACTGCCCAATAGGGCACGGTGCCCGGCACCTGGCTGCGACGTGTGAATTCGTCCTGCGACATCACCACCACGTCCACGCCAACGCCCATGGCACCAATCGCGCGGTGCAATTTGAGGTACTCTGCTGTCTTGTCATTGACGGTTTGCTCAATGACCAAAAAATCCAGATCAGACCCTGGGTCGGCATCGCCACGAGCATACGACCCAAACAGAATCACCCGCGCCGGAGTGCTGGCTGCTTGGGCGGCACGGCGCGCGGCTTCAACAATAGCGTGTTGGGCAAGCATGGGAGTAAATGAGTCGCAAGGAGTCGCTGAGTCGCTGAGTCGAGTGGATTTTTTTGACGCTTCAATTTTAGCCCGGCTCGCAGACGCTCTCTCGGACCGCTTTAGACTTGGCATCATCGTCCAATAGCCTGACAGGAAAAAAATAGTAGCAACTTATTGGATATTGACAGGGAATTCGAGTTTTTTTGAAGCCATGATCACCTTCTGCAACCCTCACCACGCCCTGCACCACGGCAAGCTGGAAATGTTCCGTGGCGAACTGGTGCCGTGCTTTGAGGTGCCCGCGCGGGCCGACTTTGTTTTGCAAGAACTGCTGCGCCGGGGGCTGGGTCCGGTGCAAACTCCGCAGGCGCAAGCTTCGGCTTTGGCGGCTTCGGCCCTGGCCAACATCCACACCCCACGCTACCTGGATTTTCTGGCTCACGCCTGGGACGAATGGGTGGCGCTGGACCCGGCCAATGCCGCCAAAGATGCGTTTCCTTCCCTGTGGCCGGTGCGCAGTTTCCGCACCGATGCGCTGCCGGCCAATTTCTCGGCGCGCATGGGCTTGTTCTCGTTTGACGCGGGAACGCCGCTGACCTCGGGCACGTGGGTGGCCGCACGCGCCGGGGCCGATTGCGCTGTGGCCGCCGCACAGCATGTGGCAGACGGTGACCGTGCTGCTTTTGCGTTGACGCGCCCGCCCGGTCACCACGCGGGGGCTGATTTCTTCGGCGGCTACTGCTTTCTGAACAACGCCGCGCTGGCCGCCCAGCATCTGCGCAACAGCGGTCGGCAACGCATCGCGGTGCTGGACGTCGACTACCACCACGGCAACGGCACGCGGCACTGACTTTGCCCAATGGCGCGCCGCATTGGCATTGGCGTTGCAGGGTATTGCAAACTTTGGCGCAGAGGCGCTGGTGGTGTCCCTGGGGCTGGACACGTTTGAGGGCGACCCGATTTCGGGCTTCACGCTGTGCAGCGACGATTACATCCGGGTGGGCGAAGACCTCGCCCGCGCAGGCCTGCCCACCGTGTTTGTGTTTGAAGGTGGCTACGCGGTGGCCGGGCTGGGCGTGAATGCCGTCAACGCGCTTGACGGATTTGAACAGCAGGGGGTCTAAAACTGGAAACGGGGGAGAGTTTGCAATTGGTATGACGGTAGAGATTGCTGAAAAAAAGGGCATGGCGGAAATGGTCGCATGAAAAAAAGCCTGGTTAGAGGCCTTTTTTCTTGCTCAATAGCGCTGAACCCCGTGTCAAACTTTCCGACGGCGAGCCGTAGCGGCCAACCCCAGCAATCCGAGCGCCAGCAGACCGAGAATTCCTGGTTCGGGCACCTGCGTGACGTTCGCAGTGGTGCCGATGAACAGTTGCTCATAGCCATTGTTGGCATCCCGACCGATGCAGTTGCCAAAACCCGCTATCCCACCGCCGACGGTAGCTGGATCGCACCCGAAGCGAAGGTTGACATGAATGTCGGTGTAGCCGCCAAACCCACCCGCGCGGTAGGCTGTGAGGAAGGCGTTCAACTCGGGAACATCAATGGCATACGCCGCCTGGTTGGCACCCAAGTTGTTGTTGATTGCCGAGCCATGGGGAACCGCACTGGTACAGGAAACGGGTGTATTCAAAGGAACGAAGAAGGGGGTGCCAGTAGCCGCAGCTGTACTCAGGCAGATCGCCCCGCCAGACAGCACATAGTCCGTGGCCGCATTGGTTCCCGCGATAGGAGGCCCGGCTCCAGGGGATGTGTAAGCGCCAACATTGCCGTTGAAAACACCGCCGCCGCCTTCGGTAAACAGGGCGTATGGGCTTGGAACAGCAAAGGGGGACCGGCGATTGATGAAGTCAAAATACTGGGTTGTCTGCCCGGCCCCGGTCAAACTGATTTGCGCCCAGACCGCGACATTTTCGGTATTGGCACCGCCGATCTGGTTATTGTTGAAGAAAAAGAGCGGATTCAACGCACCCAGCGCGCCGGTAAAGGCAGCCAGTGTACTGTTCCAGATACCAGCAAAGAAGTTGCTTCCGTTCACTCCCTTCGGTGTTGACAAGGCATTGTCCATTCCCGCAACATTGGTGGTGACCCCGGTGCCACCAGCACCAGTTGCGACGACAATCAGGTCCTGAATCGCACCGGGAGTGGAGTTGACATAGAAGGCGCTCCCCGGACCGGTGCTGCCCGCAATAACACCGTCCACCTGCAAAGCGTATGAGTTGGCATCGCCGTAAGTGACATAGCTGGCACCTGAGAGATTGAGAGCGGCTTGTGCGGGAGCGGCTAAGCCCGCCCCGAGTACAGCCGAAACGGCCAGCAGCTGAAGGTTTCTATTTGGTATTTTCATGGCATCCATCCTTACTTTGGTTAAGCCAATCCCGCGTAATTTGGAAAATTTGATCATTGGAATTGAGCTTCCACACATAAGCATTTTTGATGCCGGTTCTGACTTAGCCTTATTTATCAATGACTTATAACATTGTTGGGGATTAAATTTGTGTTTAATGTAAAAAAATCCGACACAATTTAACAGATTCTTTTTTTTCAGAATTCAAACAAAATGACGGGCATACAGCCGCGGAAGGTCGTCGCTAAAGATTGCTGAAAAATGGGCATAGCGGAAAGGATCGGCATGAAAAAAAGCCTCGTCAGAGGCCTTTTTTCTTGTTAAATAGCGCAGAATCCCAGCGTCAAACTTTCCGACGGCCAGTCGTAGCGGCCAAACCCAGCTTTAAAGCGCCAGCAGCTTGAGGATCCTGGTTCAAGCACGGGTCGCAGTGCTGCGCGGCGGGTGTAAAAAAACTCGACACAATTTGAAAGATTCTCATTTTCTTCGGATTTCAAACATGAAATGACGGGCGAACAGCGGCGGAAGGCCGTCAACGGCGGTTGAAACCGATATTGTTCAGCCACTCAGTGGAGCTCTATTTGGTGTAGGCTGCAAAAAGTTCTTTGACCTTCAGCCGCAGCGCACGCCATGAGCCATCCAAACCCTACAGACCCTTCGCATCAGCCCGAGGCGCTTGGCCTGCCACCACCGCCTGACGCCCCCTGGAAGCACGACGGCGTGCGCGTTGTCCCCGGCAACCAGCTTGACGGCAACACCGCGCAAACACCGGGCATGGACCGCAAGGCCGCCATCAACTTTGCCCGCGTGGGCGCGCAAAAGCTCTGGGCTGGCACCGTCACCATCCATGCCAATGCCAAAACCGGGGCGCACCACCATGGCCCTCTGGAAAGCGTGATCTACGTCGTCAAGGGCCGCGCGCGCATGCGCTGGGGCGAGCAGTTGCAGTTTGTGGCCGAGGCCGGGCCGGGCGATTTCATCTACGTGCCCCCCTACGTGCCGCACCAGGAAATCAACGCCAGCCCGACCGAGGCGCTGGAGTGCGTGCTGTGCCGCAGCGACGGCCAGGCAGTGGCCGTCAATCTGGACATTGAACCAGCGGAAAGGCCTGAAAACGTGCTGTGGGTCGATCCGACGCACCCCCAAGGCGGGGTGTGACCAGGTTTTTCCCAGCTTGGCGGCTAAATTGGGCTAGCCCCAATACACGTCACTGGACGATTCGAATTGCCTGACTGATGATCACCGGCTGCTGTGGCACTGAGTGATTTCGGCGAAGCGGCCAGTGGCTCATTTTCCGCTTGACGCCTCGCGG
>JAYVNK010000249.1:0-4561 GCA_043758475.1 Comamonadaceae bacterium
AAATTCCGCTGGGTGCATTTCCCCGTAAACGCGGAAATGGAAGGTCAATTCCTGTACCGGGTTACACCGGTGTTCATGAGCGCCTCGGGCGAGCTCAGCTATGGCGAGGCCCAGGAGGCGGGGATTGTCCTCGCGCGCGAAACCTATCCCGGAAAACTGAATGTCGCATTTACCCGGGGCTTCGTTTCTTCGCAGGCTTTCGTTGATCGCTACACCACGGGCACCGATGGCATACAGACCCTCATTCCCGACAAGGCCAATGAGGGCCTCCAGTTCGTACCGACCCATCCAAAAGCTGATGAAGCCCTCAAATGGATGGGCTTCGAGGCGCGTAGCGCGATTCTGGAAGTCCTCGATGCCGCCATCGCGGACAAGACGGCGCTCGTCCGTGTGGTCTGCTATGACCTTAACGACCCTGCAATAGTCTCCCGCCTGGAAAAACTCCAGGGTCGGCTTCGGGTCATCATTGACAACAGCCCGGAACACAAGCCTGATACCGCTGCCGAATCCCAATCTGCGGGTCGTCTCGCCGCCACGGCGGGGGGCAATCAGGTCAAACGCCAGCACATGGGCAACCTGCAGCACAACAAGACCATTGTGGTCGATGGCAAAGACGTGAAGGCTGCGGTCTGCGGCTCGACCAACTTCACATGGCGCGGCCAATTTGTGCAGTCCAACAACGCCATCGTCGTGCGGGGTAAAAAGGCCATTCAGCCATTTATTGATGCTTTCGAAAATTACTGGAACAACGATTTTGTTGCAGGCTTTGGTCCGACTGAGTCCACCCAATGGCACAGCCTGGAACTCAGCAGCATAGATGCCAAAGTCACCTTCTCGCCGCACGCCAAGGATAGAGGCGTACTGCAATCCGTCGCCGATGACATTCTTGGCGCGAAATCCTCAGTCTTCTATTCGTTGGCATTCCTGAATCAGACGGGCGGTGCCGTGACCGACGCCATCAAGGCAGTGACCATGAAGGCGGGTATCTTCGTCTACGGCATTTCCGACAAGCGGACGGGTGGCCTGGACGTGCACCTTCCTGACGGCAAG
The DNA here is from genome assembly GCA_043758475.1 of Comamonadaceae bacterium. Lineage (GTDB taxonomy): Bacteria > Pseudomonadota > Gammaproteobacteria > Burkholderiales > Burkholderiaceae_C > JANYCG01. Next base: position 1,051 of record JAYVNK010000249.1, read on the forward strand.
GTTGCGCCTGTGTTCGCGGCCAACCTCAGCGCAAACCTCCCGGAACCTTTCAAAAGCGAACCCACTGCCCTGAGCGCCAACGGCATGGGCACGCGCATGCATCACAAGTTTGTGGTGATCGATTTCAATAAACCCACAGCCCGCGTCTACATGGGCTCCTACAACTTCTCCAGGCCCGCTGACGTCGAAAACGGCGAAAACCTTCTGCTCATAAAGGACCGGCGCATCGCGGTGTCTTACATGATCCAGGCCTTGGCTATCTTCGACCACTACCACTTCCGCGTCGTCCAGGCCAGAGCCGACGCTTCAAGCAAGCCCATCCAATTGAAGAAGGCACCCAAGGCCGGCCAGAAACCGTGGTGGGATGAAGATTACGCGGACCCGCGCAAAATCCTCGACCGCAAACTTTTCGCGTGATGTCCTGGAAGCCGTAACTCGCGGGTCAAAGGCGATGGACTCTTTGCCGGGGTGCAGAACGACGCTATGGTAAAACTGCGCGCCTACGATGTCGCGCTGATGGCGAAGGCCTTTGAAATCATTCGCGCTGGCACGTCTGGTTTGTGCCGGACATCCCCGTCGCCACAGAGCCGTGCCGCCAGTTGGGCCGGTTCAACAGGCACGCCATCACCCCGCCACACCACGTGCTGGTCGACGCGGCACAGTACAAGCTTGTGCTGGTAGGCCGCAGGCACCTCGGCCGCCTGCACATCCAGCACCACCAGCGGCATGTTGCCCGCGTGTGCGGCCGCCACCCATGAAGTCACATCCACCGCCGCATCAAACCGCAGCAGCGTGTACCCCGGCCCAAACGCGTCGTACAGAGACCGCCCATCCGCCAGCCAGAAATGCGGCGCGCGGCAGCCGGGCACAGTGGATGGCGTGAAGCCGTCCATGGAGTAGGCCGGCGGCGGCTCGGCTTCATGCGCGATGATGGGCGAGCCGGCATAGAAGTAACCAAAATTCAGGCCGCCGCAACAAAACTGCTGCACATTGAGGTCATAGGCGCTTTGGCCCATCTCGGCGCGCAGCGCGTCACCCGCCGGGCCCGCCTCTTCGATGTTGGCGGGCACGGCGCGCTTCATCTTGATCATCTGCTGCGCATGGTTCGTGGCGAACTGCGAGACCTGCTCGTTAATCGGCAGGCGTTCGGCTTCATAGGCGTCCAGCATCGCCTCCGCGCCCCAGCCTTGCAGGCGCGCAGCCAACAGCCATGAGAGGTTGATGGCATCCGCAATGCCCGCGTTCATGCCGTAGCCGGCGTAGGGCATCCACAGGTGGGCGGCGTCGCCTGCCAGAAACACATTTTTGTTGCGAAAGCGGTCGGCTACCAGGCGGCGGCCCACCCAGTCTTGCTTGCTCAACACCTCGCATTCAAAGTCGACCCCCACGCCCAGGATGTGGCGGATGCTCTGGTCGCGGTTGACCGAATCAAAATCGGGCTCGTCCGGGCTCAGGTGGTTGTGGATCAGCCAATCCTGCTGTCCATCGATGGTAAACACGGTGCCGCAGCGGCGCGGGTTCATGGCGTAGCAGGCCCAGGCCGGCTTGCCCGGGATCAGGCCCATGAGCTTGGGTGCGCGGATGTAGGTGGACTGCACGCGCTGGATGATGGCCGTGCCCTCCAGCTTGGCACCGATCTGCTTGCGCACCTCAGAGCGGCCACCGTCGCAGCCGACGATGTAGCGGCTTTTGATGTGCCGTTTGGTATGCCTTGTTTTGCCGCCATCCAGATCCAGCGCGGTAGCCACGACGCCATCAGCGCCCTGCTCAAACGTGGTGACCTGCGTTCGGTTGAGCAGCTTCACGCCGGGCAGTTTCGCGGCATGTTCAAGGAGGATCGGCTCCAGGTAAATCTAGTTGATGCGGTGCGGCGGCTCAGGCGTGGGCCACCCGCCATCGGGGCCGGATGTATCGGTGTAGCGGTCTTGCCGGCACGGGATGGGGATACGGGTGAATTCCTGCCCGGTGGCGGTGGTGCGGAACACCGCGTCGTTCAGATAGTCCCCAGGCAGCCCGGCATTGCGCACTTTTTTTGCCACGCCCAGGCGGCGAAACTGCTCCATGGTGCGGGCGGCCACGTGGTTGCATTTGACATTGGGCGGCTCGGCATAGCGGCGAATTTTGGCAATCACCACGCTGATTCCGCTTGAGGCCAGGTCCATCGCCAGCGTCAGGCCGACCGGGCCAGCACCGACGATCAGCACGTCACAGGTCACGACATCTTTCAAAACATTTTTCATGTCACTCATGGCGATGTACTCATTCCAGTTTGGTGCCCGCCGTCTTGATGACTTTGCCCCATTTTTGAATCTCGGACTTGATGTACTGCTCAAACTCATCGGCCTTCATCGGCACGGGCTCGGCACCCAGGTTGTGGATGGCGTTGCGGATCTCCGGGTCGTTCAGCGCCGCCACAATTTCCGCGTTGAGCCGCGCAATGATGGCTGGCGGCGTGCCCGCCGGGGCCACCACGCCAAACCAGCCCGTGGAGTCATAGCCCGGCACGCCCGCTTCGGCAAACGTCGGCACGTCGGGCAGCATCGGCAGGCGTTGCGCACTGGTCACCCCAAAGGCCGCCAGCTTGCCCGCCTTGATCTGCTGCTGCGCGGAGGCCAGATCAACCATCGCCAGAGGAATTTGCCCTGCCAGCGCGTCCAGCGCTGCTGGGCCGGAGCCGCAGTACGGCACATCCACCCGTTGCAAGCCGGCCATCTGCGCAAAAAGCTAGCTGGACAGTTGTATGGCCGTGCCATTGCCGCCGTGGCCCACCGAGAACTTGCCCGGTGCGGCCTTGGCCTGCGCAATCAGCTCACGCAGCGATTTTGCCGAGACGGACGGATGCCCCACCAGCACAAACGGCGCGCCGGCCAGCAGCGTCACCGGTTTGAAATCCTTCAGCGGGTCAAACGGCATCGGCGCATACAGGCTGACGTTGGCCGCCAGCCCGCCCGCCGCGCCCACGCCCAGCGTGTAGCCATCCGGCGCGGCCTTGGCCACAATCGCCAGCCCAATGTTGCCGCCCGCACCAGGCCGGTTGTCCACCGCCACCTGCTGGCCCAGCTTGTCGCCAAGCCGCGGCACCAGCAAGCGCACCACCGCGTCCGAGCTGCCGCCCGGCGGAAACGTGACGACCACGCGGATCAGCTTGTTGGGCCAATCAGCGCTGGCCGTCTGCGCGTGGCTGGTGGCTGCCAGGCTCAAAGCGCTGGCTGTGATCAACAGCGCAGTGCGCAAGCCAGAGTTCATGGCGGTTCCTGAGAAAAAGCGGGTTGCAGGGGTCAATATGATAAAAAAATGAACAAAATCGAGCTGTAGCCCCTGTCCACACTGCATAGTAAGCTACTAAAATCATATTTATTTGATTCGGGCCATCTCCTATGCGCACCGAATACTGGGAAGACTGCAAACCTCTCCCTTTTTTTTACTGAGCAACGGCGAGCGGCTTGACGCGTTATGCATCCGCATCGCTTTGCCCCACCGCCCGCGCCATCCATTGGCACACCGGGCTGGC
>JAYVNK010000250.1:0-4560 GCA_043758475.1 Comamonadaceae bacterium
TGTCAGGCTCGATGCAGACTTCACCGGCAAAACGTTTCAGCGCATCGACCAGTCGATTGCCATGGGCGCATTGTTCACGGCCTACCACCTGGGAGCCAAGGCGATCGTCGCCATGACCGACAGCGGCTCCACCGCGCTGTGGATGAGTCGCCATTTGGTGAACGTGCCGATTTATGCGCTCACCCCCAAGGTTGAAACCCAGCGCAAGATGGCGCTGTACCGCAATGTACGCCCCATTCTGATGGACGCGTCGTCCGACCGCGACACGGCGCTGACCCAGGCCGAAAACCACCTCAAAAAGCGCGGCATTGTGCAGGGCGGGGACATTTATGCCATTACCTGCGGGGAGCCGATGGGGGCGCCTGGCGGGACCAATATGTTGAAGATTTGCCAGGTGGGGTGAGCGGCCTACTTTTTTTTCGGCTGCCGCCGCCCGCCCGTCACGGCGACAGCGCAATGGGCTGCGGTTTTGGAGTGGAAGCACACGCGTGCGCGAAAAAATCTGTGCGACGCGGTGGTCGCGGATTTTTTTGGCACGCGAACCAAAGTACCGCGCGCATTCCACACCAAAGCCCGGTTTCGCCCGCTCCGCTGATTTGTGTGTCGATCTCTGTCGCATTCAGGATTGATCGGTGTGGTGTACTCGCCAGTTCGTGAAAACAAATCGCCTCCAGCACGGAAGTTTTTCCACGGGAATTTGCTCCGAGAAGCACGTTGAAGCCGGGCTCGAAGTCGAACTCGGTCGTTTCAAAAAAGCTTTTGAAATTCGTGATCTTCAGCTGCTTCAAATACATGCAAGCCCTCAATGAAAAAACCCGCAGGCAATCGCTCTGCGGGTTTTGGTTTTGGCTGTCCCTGACGAAATCAGAGAAAGCAGGTCGAGTCGCGCAACGGTTCGCTGGGTAGGCGCGAGTCCGCAGACAGTGGCATCGCCACGGCAAGGATTCGCAACACCCCCAGCGGACTGTTTCGCGGCTCCGCGAAAAGGGTTTACATGCCCATGCCGCCCATGCCGCCCATCCCACCCATATCCCCACCACCCATACCGCCCATGCCGCCGGACTCGGCCTTAGGAGCCTCAGCCACCATGCACTCGGTGGTCAGCATCAAAGAGGCCACCGACGCAGCGTTTTGCAGTGCGGTGCGGGTCACTTTGGTGGGGTCCAGAATGCCCATTTCGATCATGTCGCCATAGGTGTCGTTGGCGGCATTGAAGCCGTAGTTGCCTTTGCCAGCCAGGACAGCCGCCACCACCACAGAAGCTTCGCCACCAGCGTTGTAAACGATTTCGCGCAGGGGCGACTCAATCGCTTTCATCACCAGCTTGATGCCAGCGTCTTGATCGGCGTTGTCGCCCTTGATGGTGCCAGCCGCTTGCTTGGCGCGCAGGTACGCCACGCCGCCGCCAGCCACAATGCCTTCTTCCACCGCAGCACGGGTGGCGTGCAGGGCGTCTTCAACGCGGGCTTTCTTCTCTTTCATTTCGACTTCGGTCGCAGCGCCCACCTTGATCACGGCCACACCGCCAGCGAGTTTTGCAACACGCTCCTGCAGTTTTTCTTTGTCGTAGTCAGACGTGGCTTCTTCGATTTGCACGCGCACTTGTTTGACGCGGGCTTCGATGTCAGCAGCGGCACCGGCACCGTCAATGATGATGGTGTTTTCTTTGCTGACTTCGATGCGCTTGGCGGAGCCCAGGTCGGCCAAAGTGACTTTTTCAAGCGTCATGCCAACTTCTTCAGCGATGACTTTGCCGCCCGTGAGGATGGCGATGTCTTCGAGCATGGCTTTGCGACGGTCGCCGAAACCTGGTGCCTTGACAGCAACCACTTTCAGGATGCCACGGATGGTGTTGACCACCAAAGTTGCCAGCGCTTCGCCTTCGACGTCTTCCGAGACGATCAAGAGCGGACGGCCCGACTTGGCGACTTGCTCCAGCGTGGGCAGCAAGTCACGGATGTTGCTGATTTTTTTGTCATACAGCAGCACAAACGGATTTTCCAGCAAAGCGGCTTGCTTTTCTGGATTGTTGATGAAATAAGGCGACAGGTAGCCGCGGTCAAACTGCATGCCTTCGACAACTTCCAGCTCGGAGTCGAGTGATTTGCCGTCTTCCACCGTGATCACGCCTTCTTTGCCGACCTTGTCCATCGCATCGGCGATGATCTTGCCGATGGTCTCGTCGCTGTTGGCCGAGATGGAGCCGACTTGCGCGATTTCTTTGGAGGTGGTGGTGGCTTTGGAGGCTTTTTTCAGCTCGGCGACCAGGGCTGTGACGGCCTTGTCGATGCCGCGCTTCAGATCCATCGGGTTCATGCCGGCGGCCACGTATTTCATGCCTTCGTGCACGATGGCTTGGGCCAGCACGGTGGCGGTGGTGGTGCCGTCGCCAGCGATGTCGCTGGTCTTCGAAGCCACTTCCTTAACCATCTGCGCACCCATGTTTTGCAGCTTGTCTTTGAGTTCGATTTCTTTGGCGACGGACACGCCGTCCTTGGTAACCGTAGGCGCGCCGAATGAGCGCTCCAGCACCACGTTGCGGCCTTTAGGACCCAGGGTGACTTTGACTGCGTTGGCCAGGATGTTCACACCCTCGACCATGCGTGCGCGGGCTTCGCCGCCGAAAATTACGTCTTTTGCTGCCATGATTGGCTCCTAATTAAGTTAAAAAGTCGCTAGCCTACGTCAATTTTGCGTAGACAGCTATTAATTTGATAGTTATTCTTACTTGACGACCACCGCAAACAAATCGTCCTCTTTCATCACGAGGAGTTCATCACCGTCAACTTTGACGGTCTGGCCGCTGTATTTGCCAAACAGAACGCGGTCACCAACCTTGACGTTCATGGCCAGCAAGTCACCTTTATCGGTTTTCTTGCCAGGGCCCACGGCCAGTACTTCGCCTTGATCAGGCTTTTCAGCGGCCGAATCAGGAATGACAATGCCAGAGGCGGTTTTGGTTTCGTTTTCGACGCGTTTGACAATCACGCGGTCTGCAAGGGGACGAAGTTTCATGAGATCTCCTGAAGTTTTGAAACAAGGGTTGACGAAGTCGTAGAGGGCATCAAACAAGCAGCAACAGCATAAGTTGGCGCTCATTAACTTGATAGCCGGGTGTTGTTAGCACTCGACTCCTACGAGTGCTAATGATAAGGCCTTTTCAGACAATTTCAAGCGTTTTCGCTTTTTTCGTCAGCTTATTCGTCAGCATTTTTGGTCGGGGTGAGAGGATTCGAACCTCCGGCCTCTACGTCCCGAACGTAGCGCTCTACCAGGCTAAGCTACACCCCGCTTGAGAGGCACCGGCATCGCAAAGTGGGAATCGCAATGGCCGGACAACCTGCTCGTGGGACAGCAAATCTGAAGGCAAGCTTCAGTGATCGCGCCCCAACAACTGTCCTGCCAATTCTATCAAACAGGCCGAATGTGCATTGACCGGAAGCCGCTGCGCCGCCGCCATCGCGCGTTTGGCCTCTTGCGCGGCCGCTTCGCGCGAAACGTCCAGCGCGCCGGTGGATTTGACGACGGTCACCACCTGGTCCAGCATGGCCATGCCGCCGGTCTCAATGGCAGTCTTGATCAACTGGCGCTGCGCCATGGTGCCACGATGCATCGCCGAAATGAGTGGCAGCGTGGCCTTGCCTTCGCGCAGGTCGTCGCCCAGGTTTTTACCCATTGTCTGCGCATCGCCAGCGTAATCAAGCACGTCGTCAATCACCTGAAACGCCGTGCCGAGCGCCTGGCCGTACTCGGCACACGCGCTTTCCATCTCGGGCGGTGCGTCGGCCAGAATGGCACCTACGCGGGCGCTGGCCTCAAACAATTTTGCGGTTTTGGAGCGGATCACCTGCAGGTAGCCGGCTTCGTCCAGCGCCGCGTTGTGCATGTTCATCAATTGCATGACCTCGCCCTCGGCGATGATGTTGGTGGCGTCGGCCAGCACCTGCATGATCCGCATGTTTTGCACTTCGACCATCATCTGGAACGCACGGGAATACAAAAAATCCCCCACCAGCACGCTGGCCGGGTTGCCAAAAGTCTCGTTGGCGGTGGCATTGCCACGGCGCATGACGGATTCGTCCACCACGTCGTCATGCAGCAGTGTGGCGGTGTGGATGAACTCAACCACGGCGGCGAGGTTGTAGCGATGCGCCGAGGCGCAGCCCAAAGCGCCTGAGCTGAGCAGCAGCAATGCGGGCCGCAGCCGCTTGCCGCCGGCCGCGATGATGTAGCGCGACACCTCGCCCACCAGCGGCACGCCGGAGTCCAGCTTGCGGGCGATCACAAGGTCCACCTCGCACATGTCGTGCGCGATAATGGTGAGTGGGTTGGAGAGGCTGGACAGGTTGAATTGCAAAACAGGGCGCCGGGGGTACTTCGAGGATTATAGAAAGCGAAAGCGACAGTGCCAGTGACTTTGTGGGCAGGCAGCGCGCACCTTCAGTGATGAACAGATGAACAAGGGTGCGATTAAAAGTGATGTGTCGTAAAGTGTAGCGATACCAACTCCAAGAAGAGGTAAGCCATGGCAGCACTTCAAGTCAGCGAAGAAGCACTATT
>JAYVNK010000251.1:0-4541 GCA_043758475.1 Comamonadaceae bacterium
GGCGCAAGGAATGCAGCGTGGAATGGCCCACAGCAATTGACATAGGTCTCACCACTGCCGCACGGGCACGGGGTGTGGGCGGCCAACAGATGTTTCTTCATGCGCACGATGGTAGCGACTGGCGGCCCATCGCTCGCTGCCTCACGCACACACTGCAAACTACATTTCTACTGATGGATGGAGGTCAATTTTGCCTCTAGCCCTCGCCTTGCATGCATAGTTAGCTATATTATTTATATTTTTTCATGCTGCCGCCGCTGGCAGCGCCTGCAACTGGCTCACCGGCGATGCCAGGATCACCCCCAACTGCACCAAAAACCCGGCCAGCGCCAGCCACAGGCAGGCCGACTCGCCCCACGTCGCGCCGACAAACCCGCCCAGCGCCGCTCCCAGCGGCCGTGCGCCCATGTTCACCGTCAAAAAAAGTGCAGAGACGCGGCCCAGCATGGCGCCTGGCGTGACAGTCTGGCGCAGGGTGACGGACGTGATGGTCCAAATGATTGGCCCGGCACCAAACAGGAAGAACGACAGCGCGGCCAAAGCGCCCGTGGGCACAAACAGTGTGGCCACCATCACCGCAGCGGCCAACACCGAAACGGCCGGGCCCAGTTGGATGGCCCGCCCAAACGGCATGGCCGCCACCACGCGCGGCGCAAACAGCGCGCCTAGCACCATGCCCACGCCATAAATGGCCAGCGTAATGCCCACACCCCGGGCGCCCAAGCCCAACACCCGCACGGCATAGGGCACGTAAGCAGCCTGCAACACAAACCACGACAGGTTCCAGGCCACGGCGGTCAGCAAAATCGGCTTCAGCAAAGCGTGCGACCAGACCATGCGCGCACCGTCTTGCAGCTCCAGCCAGGGGTGGCGCGGTGCCACGGCCGTGCGCGCAGGCTCGCCCAAACCCAGCAACAGCAGGACAGCGCCAGCCGAAAGCATGGCCGCCAGCACAAAGGCCGCTGACGCACCGGCCCATGACACCAGGGCCCCCGCCAGCGCCGGGCCTGCGGCAAACGCCGTGCTGCGCGCCAATTCCAGCCGCCCATTGGCCCGCGCCAGCACGTCACGCGGAACCAGAGCGGGCACCAGCGCAGGTGCCGTGACGCTGAAGCCCACGGTGCCAATGGCCCCCATAAAACCCAGCACCGCGAGTACAGGGATGGACAGCCAGCCCATCAGCACGACCAGCAGCAGCGCCACCAGGGCCAGCGCGCGCAACCCTTCCGACAGCACAATGAGCCGCTGGCGCGAGGTGCGGTCGGCCAGCAGGCCCAGGGGGATCGACATCAGCAAAAACGGCAGCGTCTGCGCCGTGGCCAGCAGGCCAATCTCGCCCGGCCCGGCTCCCAGTGCCAGCACCGCCACGATGGGTACTGCCGCCAGGCTGAGCTGCTCGGCCGATTGGGCGGCCAGGTTGGACCAGGCGAGTCGGTAGAAGGGGCGGGGCAGGGAGGGTGTCATTGAAGGCTATCGAATTGAAAGGCACGGTTGCCGCACAACGCAGGCCCGATTGGCCGCATGGCACGTACTGCCTGGGTTGTGCAAGAGCCCTATTCTCAGCCCTGCGTCGCCATCGAACTCGCCGCTTTCGGACGTGCGAAAGGACGTGCAACCCGTTGGCCCCCTTTGAACCCGGCGAAAATAGCCCCATGAAACCCCCCAAGCGACTGCAAGCATTGATCGAAGAAGGCCTGATCGACACCGTGGTGCGCCAGCTCATGAGCGGCAAAGAGGCGATGGTGTTTGTGGTGCGCTGCACTCATGACGGGCAGAGCGACACCCGCTGCGCCAAGGTCTACAAAGAAGCCATCAACCGCAGCTTTCGCCAGGCCGTGGACTACACCGAAAACCGCAAGGTCAAAAACAGCCGCCAGGCGCGCGCCATGGCCAAGGGCACCAAGTTTGGCCGCGAAGCGCAAGAGGCCGCCTGGCAAAGCGCCGAGGTCGATGCGCTGTACCGTCTGGCCGACGCCGGTGTGCGCGTGCCCAAGCCCTACAACTTCTTTGAAGGCGTGCTGTTGATGGAGCTGGTGACTGACGCGCAGGGCGATGCTGCACCGCGCCTGAACGATGTGCAGTTCACGCCCGAACAGGCGCGCACGCACCACGCCGCGCTGCTGTGGAGGTGGTGCGCATGCTGTGCGCGGGCGTGGTGCATGGCGACCTGTCGGAATTCAACATCCTGCTGGGGCATGAGCCGGGCAAGGATGCAACAGACCCCGGCAAAGACAGCCCGGTCATCATCGACCTGCCTCAGGCCATCGACGCCGCTGGCAACAACCACGCGCAGCGCATGCTGCTGCGCGACGTGACCAACCTGCGCGATTTCTTTGGCCAGTTTGCGCCCGAGCTGCTGCAAACCGATTTTGGCCCCGAGATTTGGGATTTGTACGTGCGCGGCGTGCTCGACCCCGACGTACCGCTCACCGGCAAGTTCAAGCGCAGCGCAAAAGCTGCCGATGTGGGCGGCGTGCTGCGCGAAATTGACGACGCGCGGGCCGAAGAAGCGGCGCGGCGGCTGAGGATGCAGACGGCGCGGTGAAAGGTCGTTGAGAGTGACACCATCACAGTGCTACGCGCTTTGTGCCATGTCAGTTTAGCGAAATTGTCGAGGGATGGATTCCCAACCTTCAAGCGTTGCCGCTGTGTTTGGGTCCAGCCTGATCACCGTTGCGTTACTGGGTGCCTTGTCTCTTAACTGGACAAATGACGCGTCCGCAAGGTTGCCTGGAAACACAGCAAGGCACTTGCCGGGGCCTTTGCTGGATGGGTAAAGGATGGCTTCGAAGCCAGCGTCGCGAATGAGTTCACCCAGAATATGGCTGGGAGCTGGCAACCCAAATTGGCTTGGCGTGATACGCCAGTTCTGCTTGACGACTGCATTGAAGAGTTGCGGCCCCGTCGTAATCATGAATGCATCTTTTCGACCAAACTTCAGTTGTTTCGCAAGCGCTACTGCTTCATCCGGCATCTTTATCTTGCGCAGGACTTTTGCAACGGACATCAGGGAAGTGAATGTGCTCATATCAAAGACGCGTTCCAGATGCCCACTTACAAAAACGGTCGTGTGGCTGACGGCACCTTCGAGGCTGAGTTCTTGCGGCGACAGCCCATCAACAAGATCATCACTGGCCAGTTGAAACTTTTCCCTGAAGGCTGTTTCAAAATCCCGCGCAAGGTACAGCGCTGGCCAGGGTCGCATGGTGTTGGTATCCAGTTCATACCCGGCGTTGAATCTTCCGCCCAAACCCTGCAGACTTCCGGCGCACGTCAACGGTTCCAGGCTGTACTGGTAAGTGACCATTCTGACCCAGTTGTCGAGTGGCATGCCAATGTGGCCCACCCCCTGGATAGCTTCAATAAGCTGATGGCGAAACTTGCGGCGCTTGGACTCAACACCAAAATACAGCTGATCCGAGAGCTCATTCAAGCTTGCCGAGGCCTGCTCCCATTTGTTCAAGTCTTGGGTGCTGAACCTGTCAAGCTCCAGAATGCCGAGGGCTGGCGGCTCTGCCCTGACACCGCCGTTGGGAATATGCTTGTTTCTTTTTGGCAAACCTGCGGCGTCTTGAACTACACGGCCTGGACAGCCGGTTTTGCCGAGCGTTCAGCCATTGCATTAATGATGAACTTGCGCAGGCGGTCGTAGCGCCCAAGACGGATCATGTCACGCGGCGACACGTCGCCTAACATGGGATTGCGAGCTTTAAACCATGCAGCGGTCTTGTTCACGTCTCCATTAAAGAGGCCCGCCACCATGTTGATGGTGTTGGCAATCTCCTCCAGGCGATCACGCATTTGCTGCGGCATGGCGTCGTCATACCGGACAGAACTAGCAGATACCGCAGCCAACCGCGAGACATCATCGTTCTTCAGGCCCAACACATCGGGCACCTTGCGAGGCTCAAATGCCATGCCTTGCCCGAACCTCATAAAGTCTTCGGGCACGGCATCAAACAGTCCGATTGCGTTTGCCATCTTTACTCCGGCCAATATGAAACAGAGCTTTAGATTCTAGGACAAAACGAATTTACACGGTTTTTATCCACAACTCAACCAATATTCACCCAAGTTATTACCGCTTAATAAACAACTCGCAGGTAGCCTCACACCGCATTAAACGCAGCAGCCAGCACCCCAAGGCGGTTGCGCCCAGCGTCTTTGGCCTGGTACAGCGCAATGTCGGCACAGCGGATCAGTTCGTCGGCCGAGGTGCCGTGCTGGGGGTAGACCGCGATGCCAATCGACAGCGTGGCGTGCAGTTTCAAATCGCCATAAGTCACCACGTTTTGGGCGAAGCTGGTTCGCAGTTCCTCTGCCCGGTCACAGGCGGTGTCCAGCGCCATGCCGGGCATGAACAGAATGAACTCCTCGCCCCCGTAGCGGCATGCCACATCGCCCGCGCGCGCCATGCCGGCCAGTTGTGCGCCCAGGCTGGTCAGAACCTGGTCGCCGGCCTGGTGGCCGTGGCAGTCGTTGATTGTCTTGAAATGGTCTATGTCCACCAAAATCAGGGCCAGCGGCTGCCCGGCCCGCTC
>JAYVNK010000252.1:0-4525 GCA_043758475.1 Comamonadaceae bacterium
CTGGGCGGAGTCAGGTGCAGAAAGGTTGACTGGCATACCGATCCTTCAGGCCAATTTGCCGTGGCATTGTTTGTATTTTTTGCCGCTGCCACAGGGGCATGCCTCGTTGCGGCCAACACGCGGCACCTCACTGGTCGGCATGGCTTCACGGCGGCGCACCGTGTCTTCATCCAGCACGGCTACCACCTCGCCGGTTTCGGTCGGCGCGGTGTAAGTGACGTTGGCAATGCTATCGGCACGGTTTTCCATGTCAACGGCAGCTTGCTCAAGCTGCTCGCCAGACTGCACTTTCACGGTCATCAGCACTTTGGTGACTTCATTTTTAACCGAGTCAAGCAATTGGCCAAACAGCTCAAATGCCTCGCGCTTGTACTCTTGCTTGGGCTGTTTCTGCGCATAGCCACGCAGGTGAATGCCCTGGCGCAGGTAGTCCAGTGCGCTCAAGTGTTCACGCCAGTGGGTGTCAATGCTCTGCAGCAGCACCATGCGCTCGAACTGCACAAAGTTGCTGGCCCCAACCTGTTCTACTTTGGCCGCGAAGACTTCATTGGCGTGTTTGCGCACCTGCTCCAGGAGGTCTTCATCCGTCATGGCGGTGGCGGCCTGCACTTGGGCTTGCAGTGGCAACTGCATTTGCCAGTCATCGGCCAGCGATTTCTCCAGCGCGGGGATATCCCATTGCTCTTCAACCGACTCCACCGGCACGTATTGGCGAACCAGATCCGTAAAGCAGCCTTCGCGCAGCGAGTCAATCTGCGCCGACAGGTCAGTTGCGTCCAGAATCTCGTTGCGCTGCTGATAGATCACCTTGCGCTGGTCGTTGGACACGTCATCGTATTCAAGCAGTTGCTTGCGCATGTCAAAGTTGCGCGCTTCGACCTTGCGCTGCGCGCTCTCAATGCTGCGGGTCACGATGCCGGCCTCGATCGCCTCGCCGTCGGGCATCTTCAGCCGGTCCATGATGGCTTTCACACGGTCACCCGCAAAAATGCGCATCAGCGAATCATCCAGGCTGAGGTAAAAACGCGATGAGCCAGGGTCACCCTGGCGGGCGCACCGGCCCCGCAACTGGTTGTCGATGCGCCGGGACTCATGCCGCTCGGTGGCAATGATGCGCAAGCCGCCCAAAGACTTGACATGTTCGTGATCTTGCGCCCAGGTTGTGCGGATTTCTTCAACCTGCCTTTGCCTTACGGTGGCTTCCCGCGTCTCATCGGCCTCAATAGCGCCAATGGTCTTTTCCATGTTGCCACCCAGCACGATATCCGTGCCCCGACCGGCCATGTTGGTGGCAATGGTGATCATCTTTGGGCGGCCTGCCTGCGCCACGATGTCGGCCTCGCGCGCATGCTGCTTGGCGTTGAGCACCTGATGCGGCAGCTTTTCTTTGTCGAGCAGCTGGGCAATGATTTCCGAATTTTCGATCGATGTCGTGCCCACTAGCACCGGCTGGCCTCGGTCATAGCACTCGCGGATATCCTTGATTGACGCTTCGTATTTTTCGCGCGTAGTCTTGTAGACCCGATCTAGCTGGTCTTCGCGCTTGTTGGGGCGGTTGTGGGGCATCACGACCGTCTCCAGGCCATAAATCTCCTGGAATTCATAGGCCTCGGTATCGGCAGTACCGGTCATGCCAGCCAGCTTGCCATAAAGGCGGAAGTAATTCTGGAATGTGATCGATGCCAGCGTCTGGTTTTCAGGCTGGATGCTCACACCTTCCTTGGCCTCAACCGCCTGGTGCAAACCATCGCTCCAGCGACGCCCAGACATCAAGCGGCCCGTGAATTCATCGACGATGACGATCTCGCCTTCCTGCACCACGTAATGCTGGTCGCGGTGGTAAAGGTGGTTGGCCCGCAGCGCCGCATAAAGATGGTGCATCAGCGTGATGTTGGCCGGGTCATACAGCGACGCCCCCTCGGGAATCAGCCCCAAGTCAAACAAAATGCGTTCGGCACTTTCATGGCCTTGCTCGGTCAGGAAAACCTGATGGCTTTTCTCATCCACCGTGAAGTCGCCTGGTTTGGTGACGCCCTCGCCGGTGCGGGGATCAGCCTCGCCTTCCTGGCGGGTCAGCAGGGGCACCGTCTTGTTGATGGCCAGGTACAGGCTGGTGTGGTCCTCTGCCTGCCCGCTGATGATCAGTGGCGTGCGTGCCTCGTCAATCAGGATCGAGTCCACCTCGTCGACGATGGCGTAGTTCAGCCCCCGCTGCACGCGGTCCGCCACCTCGTACACCATGTTGTCACGCAGGTAGTCAAATCCGTATTCGTTGTTGGTGCCGTAGGTGATGTCGGCACGGTACGCCGCCTGCTTCTCTTCACGCGGCATCTGCGGCAGGTTGATGCCCACCGACATGCCGAGAAAGTTGTACAGCTTGCCCATCCACTGCGCATCACGGTTGGCCAGGTAATCGTTTACCGTGACCACATGCACACCCTTGCCCGAAAGCGCATTGAGGTACACCGGCAATGTAGCTGTCAGCGTCTTGCCCTCGCCCGTGCCCATCTCTGAAATCTTGCCGTTGTGCAACGACATGCCTCCCAGAAGCTGCACATCGAAATGACGCATTTTCATGACGCGTTTGGAGCCCTCACGCACCACTGCAAATGCCTCTGGCAACAGGGCGTCCAGCGACTCGCCTTGGGTCACGCGGTCGCGGAACTCCTGGGTCTTGGCCTTCAGTGCTTCGTCCGTCAGTTTTTCAAGCGTTGCCTCCATCGCATTGATGCGGGCGACTGTGCTGCGGTACTGTTTGAGAAGGCGATCATTGCGACTGCCAAAGATTTTAGTGAGTATGTTGGTGGCCATGAAGGCAAGACCGCTGCGTCAACCCACTTGGGTCAAACGAACGGCGAAATCCTTTTATTTAAATCAAGATGGAAATGGGGCTGATGGCCCAAAAATCAAGCGTTTCGGCGAGAGTGGGCAACGTGCCGACCAGCCCCACCCTTGATTTTACCTTTGCGCCGACGCCACCCTCTCAGCCGACTTGCGCGCTGTGCGGTCACCCACCTTTGCGGGCCCAGTGCCCTTGGCTACCGGTTGCGCGGGCAGGTTGCTTCCCGCCGTCAAGAACTTCTGCGGGTCCTGAGGCACACCTTGCACAAGAACTTCAAAATGAAGATGGGGACCAGTGGACCGCCCGGTGGTGCCGACCTCAGCAATTTTCTGTCCACGCCTGATCAAGTCGCCTTTCTGGACAAACACTTTCGAGGCATGGGCATAGCGAGTAACCAAGTCATTGCCGTGGTCAATTTCGACCATATTGCCATACGCAGAATGAACCTCCTGCGTGACGACGACGCCACCGGCAGCGGCCAGAATGGGTGCACCAGAATCGGCTTGAAAATCCAGCCCTGTATGCAGTGCAGAGCCACCTGTAAAGGGGTCAATGCGCCATCCAAATGCAGAACCCAAAATACCGGTGGCGACGGGCTGCTGAGTTGGAACCATCATGCTGCGTATTTTCTGCTCGAACAGTTTTGACTCCATCATCGTCATCAGGTCCGCTCGCTGGTCGGCGATCCGGTCCAGGTCCGCGAGCGTTGCCTGCATCTCTTCCATTGACAGCGATCGCCCTTCCACCAGAGCGCCACCTCGACCCGGTGGAGTCTTGAGTTCATTGGGATTGACCCCGGCAAGGCCTGATACCCGCTCCCCCAGTGATTCGAGCCGCATCATCTTGGCCTGCATCTCACCCAGTTTTTTGGCCATGACATCCAGGTTCTCACGCATGAAACGGTCGCGTTGCGCAAACTCGTCTTTCACCACCAATTTGATGAAGGTGCCCACCACGGGCCAGCCTTCACGCGCCCCTTTCAGAAAAACCCAGTGGTACAGGCCGGCCGCAACCAGTGTGAGGAGGAACGACGCCACACAGACGGCAAAAACGAGTTTCCTGCCAGAAAGATGGATGACACGCGTTCTGGCGAGCCATGCATCCGTGATAATCATTTGCATACCGAATCCTTCTCAAGAACACCTGTCATGAACCGCCGTCAAAACAGCAGTGTCACGCTGATGCAGGCCTCGCAAGAGTGCCCCACATTGGCCAGGCTCACCGCGCTTTCAACCGACTCGTCTGCCCGCCTGAAGGCGATTGCGCCACTCATTCCCGCCGCGCTCCAGTCATCCATCAAGGCCGGGCCGATCAATGGCTCTGACTGGTGCCTGATTCTGGACAACAACGCAGCAGCGGCAAAAATTCGCCAGTTGCTGCCGTCAATGGCATCGCTGCTGCGTACCAAGGGTTGGGAGGTTAACTCAATTCGACTGAAGGTTCAAATTTCTTCAGGTCGATAAAACTGCGAGACATCGCGTCTGGACCCAGCTTGAAGCCCCTTTGGCTTGAAACCTTTGGAAGCGCAGCCTCTGCTGGTCTGCTTTTCCCTGTTTGACTTGGTGCCGATTGTCGGAATCGAACTGACGACCTACCGCTTACAAGGCGGTTGCTCTACCAACTGAGCTAAATCGGCAAATGAAAATTTTACAGGAGCCCAGATTGCGAGGCACCAGGTCGCAA
>JAYVNK010000253.1:0-4524 GCA_043758475.1 Comamonadaceae bacterium
GGTATTGCCAGTGGCTGTGGCCACAGGCATCACAGGCCAGCTGCTGGCCGCCCAGCGCGGCGGTGCGGCAGGCCACAATGCTGACCTACAGCTTGGGCAGGCCAGCCAGCAAATCCAGCGGATCAATGTCTTTGGGTGGACGGAACTGCGGGCTGATCAGGGGCAGGTCGCGTGCCGTGGTGCTGATATCAGGTGGCTCCCAGTCCTTCAACGCGGTAAACCAAATGCGCGTGCTTGGGCGTTGGATGCGGATGATCACCATCCCCAATCAGTCGTCGGTCGCGAAGGCATTTTTGGAGTTTGACAATGCAGGGCGGATGAAGCCCTCCGCGTACTACGAGCGCGTGGTGGATGTCATGGAGGAATTGGTGAAATTCACATGGCTGACCCGCGACTGTTCGCCCCGTTTGGTCGACCGATACAGAGAGCGCCGGGAGAGCGCCGAAGCATTGGCCAAGCGCGTGGCCCTCTAAAGCATCTGAACCGCGAACAGTGCGGAATTGAACCGCCGTCCGCAACGGCGGCGGCTCACGGCAATGCCTCAGGGGGCACACCACGGGGTACACTTTGGGGGCACACTTTTCAGCGCCCTCGACGGTCTAAACGTGGTGGAGCTTTGTAGCATTGCCCCAAGTCATTGAATTACATCGAGCTTTTGGTGCGGAGACCCTCTGAGTTCGGTTCCCGCCAGCTCCACCATATCCGCAAAGCCCAACTGTGTGTCCAGTTTGGCTTTTTTCTGGACCCCAGACATTGGCCCCCAATATGAGGATGCGAAAGAAAGCCGACCTGCCCAGCAAAATGTGCCAGCATTGTGGCCGCCCGTTCACTTGGCGAAAGAAATGGGAAAAGGTGTGGGATGAGGTCAAGTACTGCTCGGACGCCTGCCGGCGCAGCACCAAAAGGTCGGTTAATAGCTTGACGGGTGGCACGGAAGCAAATCCGACAGGCAGCGTGAAACGAGGCCCGGCATGACGACCGTGATTTACTGGTTTCGAAACGACTTGCGTCTGTTTGACAACCCTGCATTAACCCAGGCTTGCAACTCTGCCACGCAGTTTTTCCCGGTGTACGTGCACGACCCAGAATTTGACGGTGATGCAACGACACGATGGGGTTTTGCGCGCACTGGCCCGCATCGCCGCCAATTCCTGGCATCAGGTTTGGCTGATCTTGCCACGCAGCTTGCCGCCAAAGGCAGTTGCCTTCTGGAGTTGCATGGCCGGGCGCAGGATGTGTTGCCCGCGCTGGCGGGTTCAACCAACGCCTTGCGCGTTGTATGTGAGGCGATTTCGGCACCTGAGGACGAAGCGGCTGTCGCAGCGCTGCGTGCAGCTAGTTTGGTTGTGGATACAGTTTGGCAGTCTTCCATGCTGGAGCCTGCCCTGCTGCCGTTCGATGCTTGTGAACTGCCCGACGTGTTCACGGCGTTTCGCCAAGCCGTGGAGCGCGCCAAGGTCGAGCCCTTTGCACCGGTGCCCGCCCCGCAGGCATTTGCGCCCTGCGTGCCCAACACTAACCTGCCGGATTTATTTGTCAGCCCGGCAGCGGCGGCAAGCGGGCAGGCGGCCATGGTGCCAGACCCGCGATCATCATTTCCTTACCATTCTGCAAGGTTTGCCGGGGGCGAAACCGCAGCGCTAAAGCATCTTGAGCGTTACTTTGAAAGCAAGCTCGTGCGCACTTACAAAGCCACGCGCAACGGGCTTTCGGGCACTGACTATTCCAGCAAGTTGTCGCCCTGGCTGGCGTCCGGTGCTGTTTCTGCCCGCACGGTGTACGCGGCGCTCAAGCAGTTCGAGGCGCAGCATGGGGCCAACGACGGCACCTACTGGCTCTGGTTTGAGCTGCTGTGGCGAGATTATTTTCGTCTGCTGCACCTCAAATATGGGCGTAAGTTATACGCTGAGCGGGGCTTGGTTCCAAGGCATTTGCCATTGCCCTTGACAACCCACAAAGCAGGTGCCTTCAAGCGCTGGTGCCAAGGCGAGACCGGCGAGCTGCTGGTGGATGCAGGCATGCGCGAACTGGCCGCCACCGGCTACCTGTCGAACCGGTTGCGCCAGGTGGTAGCCAGCTATTTGATTCACGACCTCGCGTGCGACTGGCGTGCCGGTGCGGCGTGGTTCGAATCGCAACTGCTCGACTACGACGTGTACAGCAACCAGGGCAACTGGCTCTATATCGCCGGGCGTGGCACCGACCCGCGTGGCGGCCGCCGATTCAATCCGCAAAAGCAGGCGCGCGAGTACGACCCTGATGGCGCCTACCGCAAGTTATGGAAGTGAATATGAACCACCCTAAAAAAGTCAACACCGGCAACGCTGCAAATGCAAAGGCCGCAGCAAGTGCCGGCACGTTGCGCCTCATTCTGGGCGATCAGCTCAATCCGCTTCATAGCTGGTTCGCGCCATTGCGCAAGGGTGGTGACAGTGACGTGGTCTACGTCCTGATGGAGGTCCGCCAGGAAACCGATTACGTGCTGCACCATGCGCAAAAAATCCTTGCCATCTTTGCCGCCATGCGCGACTTTGCCCGCCAGCTGGTTGAAGCGGGGCACCGCGTGCACTATCTGACGATTGATGACCCAGCCAACCAGGCTTCCATGACCGCCAACCTGGACGCATTGATCGGGCGCTACAGCGCTACTGTTTTTGAATATCAGGATCCTGATGAATGGCGGCTGGACGCACAGCTGGCCGACTACGCTAGCCGCCTGAAGACTACTTGCCAGAAGGTCAGCAGCGAGCATTTCTACACCGAACGCCATGAAGCAGAAGCGCTGTTTGCCGGCCGTACCAAGTGGTTGATGGAAACCTTCTACCGCCACATGCGGGTGCGCCACAAGGTGCTGATTGATGACGCCAGAAAGCCAGTCGGCGGTCAGTGGAACTTTGATGCGGAAAACCGCAAGGCATGGCCCGGTGTGCCGTTGGAGCCCGCCGATGCCCGCACGCCGCATGACCATTCAGCCCTTTGGCAAACCATCGTGTCTGCAGGCGTCAAAAGTTTCGGCGAACCCAGCTCGGACCGGCTGGCCTGGCCGCTCAACCGCCCTGAAGCCCTGCAACAGCTCGATGCTTTCATCGCCCACGCACTGCCGAATTTTGGCGACTATCAGGATGCCATGAGCAGCAAGGCATGGAGGCTGTTTCATTCCTTGCTCTCATTTGCGCTCAACACCAAGATGCTCAACCCGCGAGAGGTGGTGGACAAAGCCGAGGCCGCAGGCCGCGCGGGCAAGGCACCCATGGCGGCTGCCGAGGGTTTCATCCGGCAGATTTTGGGCTGGCGCGAGTATGTGCGCGGTTTTTACTGGGCACACATGCCGGGCTATGCGGATAACAATCTGTTTGGTCACACGCAGCCGTTGCCCTCCTGGTTCTGGACCGGTCAAACCAAAATGCGCTGCATGTCGGCGGCCATTGGCCAGTCACTGGAGCAGGCGCATGCGCACCACATCCAGCGGCTGATGGTGATCGGCAACTTTGCGCTGCTGGCCGGGCTTGACCCCACCGAGGTTCACAAATGGTATTTGGGCGTCTACATCGACGCGTTTGAATGGGTGGAACTGCCCAACACCGTCGGCATGAGCCAGTTTGCCGATGGCGGTCTGCTCGCCACCAAACCGTATGTGTCCAGCGCCGCCTACATTGACCGCATGAGCGACTACTGCAAGGGCTGCCATTACGACAAGAAGCTGCGCGAAGGAGAGCGCGCCTGCCCGTTCAACGCGCTGTACTGGGATTTTCATGCCCGCAACAAAGACAAGCTCGCCAACAACCCGCGCATTGGCATGGTGTACCGGAA
Organism: Comamonadaceae bacterium; assembly: GCA_043758475.1. Taxonomy (GTDB): domain Bacteria; phylum Pseudomonadota; class Gammaproteobacteria; order Burkholderiales; family Burkholderiaceae_C; genus JANYCG01. The sequence continues at coordinate 3,811 of JAYVNK010000253.1, forward strand.
TCTCGAAAAAATGACCGATGGGGCGGTGCAGTCGTTCCAGGCGCAGGCTGACAGGTTGCGCGGCAATCTTGAGCAGCTTTGACGACTTAGCCTGGGCTCGTATGGAGCGCCTCAAACACCCGGATCGCCGCATAAGCGTCATTCGCCGCGTAGACGATTTGCGCTTCTGTCAGGTGCGGATTGGCCCAGTTGGAAGTCGCAGCTTTTTTTGACTTCAGGAACCGTTTGTTGAACAGCAGCGCCACAGCGGCTTTGACGCCCATGTCTTTGCGGTAGCCCTGCTGTCTGAACAGGTGGTTGAGGTCAATCACGTTGTTGGCCTCAATACCCAGCTTGGCGGTGATGCGCCGGGTGTCATCGCCCAGGCCGAAGCCGACCTTGGCACCTGCATGCTGCGCCAGAAAGATCGCCACCAGGCTGCGGCAGCGCGCGTCGTGCAACTGGATCACCCAGGCGTGGGCCACCGTGCTGAGCTGCACAATGTGCGGCCCGGTGGAGACCTCGTCCTTGGCAAAGGTGGGCTTGGATTCAGTATCAAACCCCAGCACGTGGGCTGTGGCCAGTGTGGCCAGTGCGGCCTGCGCCTGCAGGGCGTTGGAAACGACAGTGATCTGCGGCAGGCCCAAGCGCTCAAAGGGTTCGAGCAGGGCGATCTGGTCTTTGTCGGGCGTGGGGTGGGATTCACTCATTTCTGGCAGTTTCTAGAGATAAAAA
>JAYVNK010000254.1:0-13622 GCA_043758475.1 Comamonadaceae bacterium
TACTACACGCGGCAAGAGATCGAAACCTTGGGCGCGCCCAACGCGAAGGTCCTGGCTTTTGTGGACAGCGCAGCCGCTTTGTATGAGATGCAGGTGCAAGGGTCGGGGCGCATCCGCATGCGCGAGGGCGGCGAGGTCATGCGGGTCGCCTATGCGGAACAGAACGGGCATCCGTTTCGCCCCACCCTGGTTGGCACCAGCAACGGGAAAAACCGGGTAAAAACCAGAGGGCTCAGTGTTGAGCTGGAGTCCGACGACGATGGCGACGATGGCGACGATGGCGACGATGGCGACGACGGCACAGTCCGCAGCCGGGGTTTTAAATTGGCCAAACCAGCCGCGCCAGGCGTTGTCGCGGTGCCAGGGCAAAAACCAGGGGTAGCCGTCGCCGGTAGCGGCAACAGAGATCCCAGTTACGTGTTTTTCCGAGAATCTACCGATAAAGCTGGCGGCCCGGTCGGTGCGTTTGGCGTGCCGTTGTCGCCGGGGCGTTCCATCGCAGTGGACCCGCGCAGCACTCCCTTGGGTTACCCTGTGTTCGTGTCTACCCGCAATCCGACCAACGGCACTCCCATGCGCCGCCTGACCATCGCACAGGATACGGGTGGTGCCATTCGAGGCGCGGTCAGGGCCGATTATTTCTTCGGCGACGGCCTGCAAGCAGCGACGCAGGCACGGCGCATGAAAGAGCGGGGCCAGTTATGGCTCCTGCTGCCGCGCGGCCTCAAAGTGGCAGCAGCCACGGCTCTGGCTGGCAAGACACGGGGTGGTGGCGGCAGCACTCTGGAAGAGCCGCAATGCCTTGTGCCCACTGAAGGTTTTTGCGTAGACGACCAGTAGGGCGACTCGCACAGGGTTTTTGCACTGTGGCTCTCCAGCTACCTGCTTGGGACAGCTTTTTGTCCCGCGCTTATCCCGCGCTTGTCCCGCGCTTGTCCCGCGTGCGAATTGCTTGTTTCTGAGCAAAATTTCACTTACAACAGCTTTTTCGCGTACGAGAAGCACTTTACATTTGCATCAATTTGGAACTAGTATCAGTGTCCGAATGCCGCAGAAAAAATAAATTCGGGCAGTCGTCTGGAATGTGAGAACGGTAAAGATTTGGGTTGATTTTTCCTTTTTTTGGAAATTCTGCGCTACTACAGATTTTTACCAGAACATGGCTGGATAAATTTAGGGGAGCACTAAATGCAAGAGGCACTTGATACTCGCGAATGCACCACACTCATTGCGCTGTGGCGTCAAAGGCACTCGCTGACGGCCAAGGAAATTGGCACCATGTACGACCTTGTTGGCAGGGCCTTGCAATACTGCAATCCGCCTGAATTGCAGGTGCTGGGGGAAGGGCGGCAGGAACTGATTGCACAGTTTATTTACTGCAAAGTCCTGCGCCTGCAGGGCCGTGACCATGATGTGGATCGAATTGATGCCGTTGACGATGGTCACAGCGCGCCATCCAGCTCATTTGCCCTGTGTGCCTACTTTCGCCGTTATCTGATTGATTGCACAAGGGCCAGTTCTTTCAGGCGGAAAGTGTCTATTGGCGACCAAATCACCGAAAGCCAGCTTGAAGAAAAAATGGAAACGCAAGAGGATTTGGACGGGACGCTGGCTGAATACGGATTGAACTCTGAAGGGGTGGCAGATGCCGCCAGTGCATTCATTGCTCAATTGGGCATGCCAGAGCGCATCTTGCTGTGCGAGAGCTTTGGCATGGAGGCCCAGGGGGGCCTATCAGGTGTGGCCTCCCGCCATGCGATTTCGTCCTACCATTATCGGGCGGGCAGGCTGGGACTGGTGCACAAACGCCAGAGCCTGACCAGCGATTACGCCAAAACCTTGCTGGGGGGGTGGATCGAGCAGACATTGGGAATTCCAATCCATGCTGAAAATATGAAAGCGATCCTATCGGTTTTTAAAATCCTGGGAGCCCAAGCGTCTTACGTTCAAGCAACCTAGGAGAAATGTGTTCCCGACTGAACTTTGGCCTCCTTTAAAGTTAGTTGAAGCCACTTTGGGTGGTATCCGTGCGCTGGAAGGCAATGGCGATGAAGCACCATTGCGTGCTGGTCAAACTCATGGCAGTTCAGTCAACCTGAGCGCAGAGAAAAGCGCCCAGGCTGCGTATTTGCTTTTGCCCATGACCGAGCTGGCAAAACGCAGGGCTGCGGTGGCTGCTAGAGCTTTTTCAATTGAATGGGCGTCGGGTCGCCTGGTGCTAATGACGGTGAACGGGGCCGTGCTGGGCGTGCTATTGGACCGAGTGGTCCAAGGAAAGCAGTGGACCGGCTGGCTTGCCGCAAGCGAAAGCAACTGGGCGAGTTCGTTTGATGTGCTTTTGGAACCCTGCGACGACCCGTTCGAGCCCATGTTTGGCGTGATTCAAGCCTGGAACCCTGTGACCGTCCATTGGTCAGAGGACTTGCAGGCGCGCATTGTGTGCGAGATTTCTGCAATTCGACTTGCCGCCATCAGGGCTGTGGCGCTGGAATGCGCTGCCGGGCTGATGGTTCCTACCCCGGTTGAGCCCGGCCGAATCGCGCTGCGCACGGCGGGCGGCACTTTTTCTGTGCTCACGGGCACGCCCCTTGGCCCCCAGGACTTGAGGCACGACTACCAAAACGCCTACCGCACCGTGGCGGCGAGGCTGATGGCCCTGCAATTGACCCAAAGAGTTTCACAGGTTGAAAAAAAGGTAGCTGCCTATCCAAATGCTGCGACCCGCGCCAACGGCTGGTTTGCGGGTGGCTGGTGTGTCAGGTCGGCCTTGATGTTGATGACCCTGATTGTGTTGGTGCAAAACACGGATTTATTCAGCCAGGCTGCAAAGGCGGGAATGGGGTCGATTTCAATGCCAGCTGCACCGGCTGCTGCAGGATTGCGCGTTCAGTGGAAGCCAGGCGTCAGCATGGATGAGGTACAACAACTCTTGCGGGCGACATCGACCTCAGTCATGGATGGTCCGGATGTTGAGGGCTTTTATAGCCTGAAGTCCAGCAATGTGATGGCTGTAAAAACTGCGCTGGGCCAGTCGCAATTGGTTCGCCAAGTGTTGATCCCCTGACGGGTGCTCTAAACAGGAATTCCTGTCAATATGAAGCTCACAAAAAAGTAAACACCCTATCCGAAAAAGGAGTAGTTATGTACCTCGATGCAGCGGTGATGGACATGGAAGAAGCCTTGCGGACATTGGAGATTGTCGGCGCAAAAATGGGGCAACTCGATCTACTCATGCGGGTTAAAGGCCAAAGACAGGGTCAAATACAAGGCGAATCAGTGCGCAAATTCATCAATGACCAACCGCACCACGCGATTCTTGGTTATTACCTTGCTGCGGGCAGTCCAACCGACAGTGCGAGTGGCCAGTCAACAGGGCGCAGGCGCTACTCGGCGATGCGTGTGGTGCGAAACAGTGATTCGTCCACGTCGCAGCTCCTGAACGCTTTCTCTACCAACGAGGGGTTGACGGTTATTTTGGATAGCTACAGGGCCGGCGGAGATGACTCCAAGGATGCTGTTCCCATGTTTCATATCGAGTTGACAGAAGCGCGTGTTAGGAGCTTCACTTTGATGTCAGGCGGGGCGCTGCCAAATACAGGTGGCGTCGAAATTATTGAATTTGCTTTCCGCGAAATAAACATGGAATCAGGCCCTCAAACCAATACGGGAGATCGCGGCGCGGTGAAAACCTTTCAAGACTCTTTGTCGGGGCAGACATGAATGCCGCAGAATTCCTGAAATCTGGCGATACGGTCGCTGCACTCAAAGCCCTCAGCGACGAGGTACGCAGCAAGCCCGCCGACGCCAAGCTGCGGGTGTTCATGGCGCAATTGATGTGCGTGACCGGCCAGTGGGAGCGCGCTTTAAACCAGCTTCCCGACGCGGCTGAACTGGACGCGCTGGCAATCCCCATGAAGCAGATGTACGGCGAAGCCATTCGCTGCGAGGGCTTGCGCGCGGATGTGTTTGCCGGCAAACGCACGCCCATGGTGTTCGGCCAGCCCGATGAATGGCTGGCACTGTTGATCGAATCCCTGCTGCGCAGTGGGCGCGGTGAGCCCGCCGCCGCTGAAGAGCTGCGCGCTCGCGCGTTCAATGATGCCCCGGTCAGCCAAGGCAGCCTGGATGGCCAACCGTTTGAATGGCTGGCCGATGCCGACATGCGCTTAGGCCCGGTGCTGGAGGCCTATGTAAACGGCCGTTACTACTGGGTGCCGTTTGCGCGCCTGGCCCAGGTCAAAATCGAGGAGCCAGAAGATTTGCGTGACTGCGTTTGGCTGCCTGCGCATTTGCAGTTTGAGAACGGCGGCGAGGCCATGGCGCTCATCCCCACGCGCTACGACGGATCGCACCTCAACAGCAGCGGCGAGGTACAGCTTGCGCGCAAGACCGAATGGCTGGAGCTGCGCCCTGAAGTCTGGATTGGCCAGGGCCAGCGCGTGTTGACCAGCGAATCAGGCGACCATGCGCTGATGGACGTCCGGGAAATCACGTTCAATGCCGCCGCAGGATAGACTGCACGCCCATGGCCGAATTGAAATCGCAAGAAAGACTACAGCCCTCCCTGTTAGACCGGCTGATCGATGACGATCCGACAAAGACGCATGAGACAGACGACAAACGCACCCTGACCAAGCAGGCGCTGCGCCAGGCGGTGCTGCGGGACTTGAGCTGGCTGCTCAATGCCACCGGCCATGGGCCTCCCATGGACGAGAAACAGTTTCCCAACGCCTACCGCTCGGTGCTGAATTTTGGCGTACCCACCATGTCGGGGCAGTTTGCCTCTTCCATGCAGCGCGCCAGCATGGAGCAGATCCTGCGTCAGGTCATCGTCAATTTTGAACCGCGGATTTTACCGCGCACGCTGGAGGTCGAGGTAGCTCTGGACGGCTATGCCATGGATTCGCATAACCAGGCGGGCATGATGATTCGTGGCATGCTGTGGGCACAACCGGTGCCGCTGGAGTTTCTGATGCGCACCCGCATCGACCTTGAAGAAGGCCGGTTTCTGGTAGAAGAAAAGATCTGACCTGTTTCCAAAACATGAATAATGCGTAATGGACCCCAGACTGCTCAACCTGTATGAATCAGAGCTGCGTTATTTTCGTGAATCATCGGTAGAGTTCGCACACGCATTCCCTAAAATTGCAAGCCGCCTGGGCCTTGATGGCCATGAGGTTGCCGACCCCTATGTCGAACGCCTGATCGAAGCCACCGCTTTTTTATCCGCCCGCGTGGGCCTCAAGCTGGATGCCGAGTTTCCCCGCTTTACCGGTCACCTGCTGGACGTGGTCTACCCCCACTACCTTGCGCCAACCCCTTCCATGGTGGTGGCATCCTGCCTCCCCGACCTGGAGGATGGTGCATTGGCGACTGGACCCACCATGAAGCGCGGCAGCGGCCTGCGCGCGCGCCAGACTGCCGGGCAAAGCACCTATTGCGAGTTCCGCACTTCGCAGGCCCTGCGGCTGTGGCCGCTGGAAGTCAAACGCGCCCAGTACTTCAGCTACGCACCTGACCTCAACCTGCACCTGCACCCGCGCGCGCGTGACATCCGTGGCGGGTTGCGGTTTGTTTTGCAGGCGACCGCAGGCTTGACGTTTGACCAGATTGCCCTGGACGAATTGGTCATCCACTTCGGCGGCGCTGACGACGTTGCGTGGCAGTTGCATGAATGCGTTCTGGGCAAACCGCTGGGGGTGCTGGTGCAACCCATGGGGCCGACGGGGTTGCTGCCCGGGCGCATGGTGACGTTGCCGCCCGAAGTGGTGCAAGCTGTGGGGTTTGACGACGACGAAGCCCTTCTGCCCGTCACCGCCACTGGCTTTGCAGGCTATAGGCTGGTGCAGGAGTACTTTGCCTTTGCGCAGCGGTTGCAGTTTGCCAAAATTCAAAAGCTGCGCGCAGCGCTGTCCACCATGGCGGTTGCCGAGGTTGAAATCACGGTACTTTTCTCGCGCGGTGATGCCGCGCTGGAGAAGCTGGTGAGCGCTGACAATGTGCAACTGCACTGCGTTCCCGCCATCAATCTCTTTAGCAAACGGCTCGACCGGGTTCCCGTAAGCGACGGGGTTAGCCAGTTTCATCTGGTGCCGGACCGCACCAAGCCGCAGGATTTTGAAGTGCATTCGGTGATCGAGGTCATTGGCCACGGAAAATCCGAGGCCAGCGGCGCCGTGCCCGAGCAGCCGTTTTTGCCCTTTTATTCGGCCTTCCACGGCAGCCGCCATTCGCACCCGGCTTACTTCACCACCACGCGCGAGCCGCGATTGCAATCGCTTAAACAGCGCACCCAGGGCAACCGGAGCAGCCATATCGGCTCTGAGGTGTTCATGCAGCTAGTGGACCCGCAGGAGGCACCGTATTCGTCCTCACTGCGCCAGTTGGCGGTAACCGCACTGTGCACCAACCGCGACTTGCCTCTGCTCATGCCACTGGGACGCGGCAATGATTTTGACTGCATTGACTCGTACCCGGTGCGCAAGGTGACCGTGGTGCGTGGCCCTTCGCGCCCAGTGTCACCCGTTGTAAACCAAGGCCTGGGCTGGAAGGTGATTGATCATCTGGCACTCAATTATTTATCACTCTCTGAAGGCAACGGCACACAGGCGGCAGCCGCGTTGCGCGAGATGCTCACGCTTTACGCAATGCATGCTGACGAGGCACGCCAAACCCAAGTGGCGGGGCTGCTGACCGTTCGCACCAAACCGGTCGCCCGGCGCTTGCCCGTGGCAGGGCCGATTGCATTTGGCCGGGGCCTGGAGGTAACGCTGGAGGTGGAAAAAATGGCGTTCCACGGCCACAGCAGCTTTGCGTTTGGCGCGGTCATGGCGCAGTTTTTGAGCCGCCACGTCAACGTCAACCATTTTGTCGAGACTGTTTTGACCTTCTCTGGCAAGGGTGAGAACATGCGTTGGGAGCCGCAGTGCGGGACGCGGCCGATTCTTTAGAGTCCGTGCCGCAGCGGGTGCATGCCACCTTGCAGCAGTTCGGGGACAGCCCGTGGAAATACGACTATTTTTCCGTCATGCGCCGCCTTGAAGCCAGCGCCCAACCCCTGCCCCGCTGGGGCCGCGCCCTGCTGCCCAGCGCCGAGGCGATAAGAGTGGGACAAGAGCCTTCGCTGGCGTTTGCGCCCGCCACTTTCAGCCGGATTGAAGACGCCACCGCCCACTCGCCACCCCGGTTGCGCCAGCAGTTCATTGGCTACATCGGACCCAACGGCCCCTTGCCCGTGCATTTGAGTGACTTTATCCAGGAACGGGCGCTCAACCACGGCGACCGCACCTGGCTCGGGTTTCTGGACATGTTCACGCACCGCTTTGCGTTGCATTTTTACCGCGCCTGGGCTCAGGTGCGCCCTGCCGTGGCATTGGACCGCCCCAATGAAGACAGCTTTCGGCGCTATGCCGGTGCCCTGGTCGGAATTGGCACGTCGGCACGCCAAAACCGTGACCCGATTCAGGATGACGCCCGCCTGCATTTCAGCGGCTGGCTGGCGCGCCAGGTACGCAGCGCAGACAGTGTGCAGGCGGTGCTGGGTACCTATTTCGGCATTCCCGTCAAACTAGAGCAATGGGTGGGCCACTGGATTCAGCTGGCGGCGGGCGATGCGACCCGGTTGGGCCAGGGCATTGCATCCCGCGCGCTGGGCCAGGGTGCCATGCTGGGCACGCGGGTGTGGGACCGGCAGCACCGGGTGCGCGTGCATTTGGGGCCGTTGACTCTGGCGCAATACCGGCTGTTTTTGCCAGGCGGCTCGGCCCGCGCCGTGCTACAGCGCTGGATGCAGCAGCTTTTGGGGCATGAATATTATTGGGACGCCTTGCTGGCCGTGCGGGACAGCGAGGTGCCGGTGACGCGTCTGGGCATTGACTCCCGCCTAGGCTGGACATCCTGGGCTGGCAAGCAAAAACGGCATAAGCACGCTGTCGATGTGCTGATTCCCGGCGAAGGGCCGTAGTTCAAATTTACAGCAGATTGTTCGTCTTGTTCATTGATACTTGGAGACCCCATGAGCGAAATCAGCCGTACGGCACTGTTTGGCAAACTCAACGCTTTGGGCTACAAAGCCATTGAAGGCGCCACCATTTTTTGCAAAATGCGGGGCAACCCCTATGTGGAGCTGGAACACTGGTTTGCCCAGCTGCTGCAAACGCCAGATTCCGACCTGCACAAGATCATCCAGCACTACGGCCTTGACGCTTCGATACTGGCGAAGGACATGACCACGGCGCTGGACCGCCTGCCGCGCGGGGCCACCGCCATCAGCGACTTTTCTCCGCACATAGAAAATGCCATCGAACGCGCCTGGACTTACGCTACTCTACAGTTTGGGGAGGCCCAGGTGCGCACCGGCTACCTCATCCTGGGCATGCTTAAAACGCAAAGCCTGCGCAGCCCGCTGCTGGGCATGTCCAAGCAGTTTGAACGCATCAAGCCTGAAGATTTAGCCGAGAATTTTGTCAAAATATGCGACTCTTCTCCCGAAGCGCAAATGCGCGCACAGGACGGCACGGGCATGGGCAGCGGCACCCCTGGCGAAGACCGCGGTGCCATGGCGCCGGCCGCCATGGGCAAAGGCGATGCCCTCAAAAAATTTGCGGTAGACCTGACCGAAAAAGCAAAAAAAGGCGAGATGGATCCGATCACCGGGCGTGACGAAGAAATCCGCCAGATTGTGGATATCTTGATGCGCCGGCGCCAGAACAACCCGCTGCTCACGGGCGAGGCGGGTGTGGGCAAAACAGCGGTGGTGGAGGGCTTTGCCCAGCGACTGGCCAAGGGCGACGTACCCCCGCAGCTAAAAGACGTCAAGCTGCTCACGCTGGACATTGGCCTGCTGCAAGCCGGTGCCAGCATGAAAGGCGAGTTTGAGCAGCGCCTGCGCCAGGTGATTGACGAGGTGCAAAGTTCGCCCACGCCCATCATTTTGTTCATTGATGAAATTCATACCCTGGTTGGCGCTGGCGGCGCGGCGGGCACGGGCGATGCCGCCAACCTGCTCAAGCCCGCCCTGGCGCGCGGCAACCTGCGCACCATCGGCGCCACTACCTGGGCCGAGTACAAAAAATACATTGAAAAAGACCCCGCCCTGACACGCCGGTTCCAGGTGGTGCAAATACCCGAGCCGGATGAGACCAAAGCCATCCTCATGCTGCGCGGCGTGGCCAGCGTGCTGGAAAAACACCATCGCGTGCAGTTGCTGGACGAAGCCATTGAAGCGGCCGTCAAGCTGTCGCACCGCTACATACCGGCCCGCCAGTTGCCCGACAAAGCTGTCAGCCTGCTAGACACGGCTTGCGCCCGCGTCGCCGTGTCGCAACATGCGACCCCGCCAGAAGTGGAAGACTGCCAGCGCCGCATTGAGGCGCTCACCACTGAGAACGAGATTATTGGCCGCGAAGAATCCATTGGCATCGACGTCACCAAGCGCGCCACTGCTGTGAAGACGCTGCTGGCCAGCGCCAATGAAGAGCTGGTCAAACTCAATGCCCGTTGGCAGGAAGAAAAGGTCATGGTTGACCGGCTGCTGGAAATTCGCGCCCAGTTGCGAAAAGGCAGCCAACCCGTCGATACTACAAATAATATAGCTACTCATGCACAGGGGACAAGGGCTAGCGGCACAAATGGTGCTCCAATTCCACCTGCGGCTGATGCAAAGGGCTCTGATGGCGCTAGTGGCGCTAAAGGCGCTGCCGAGGCTTCCGCGGCCACCGACGCCAATGTCACCCAGCGCGCCGCTCTGCTCACTGAGTTGCACGCTCTGCAAGAAAAGATTGCCACCCTGCAAGGCGAGTCACCCCTCATCCTGGCCTCGGTCGATGCACAAGCCGTGGCCTCCGTGGTGGCAGACTGGACCGGCATTCCTGTTGGGCGCATGGTCAAGAACGAAGTGCAGGCGGTGCTGGAATTGGCCGACACGCTGAACAAACGCGTAATCGGCCAGAAGCACGGCCTGGAGATGATTGCGCGGCGCATCCAGACCTCCCGCGCCCGGCTGGACAACCCGCAAAAACCCATCGGCGTGTTCATGCTGTGCGGCACTTCGGGCGTCGGCAAAACCGAAACAGCCTTAGCGTTGGCCGAGGCTCTGTACGGCGGCGAGCAGAACATCATCACCATCAACATGAGCGAGTTTCAAGAGGCGCACACCGTCTCTACGCTCAAGGGTGCGCCGCCCGGCTACGTGGGCTATGGCGAGGGCGGCATTTTGACGGAGGCCGTGCGCAGGCGCCCCTACAGCGTGGTGCTGCTGGATGAGGTGGAAAAAGCCCACCCCGACGTGCATGAAATCTTCTTCCAGGTGTTTGACAAAGGCTGGATGGAAGACGGCGAAGGCCGAATGATCGACTTTAAAAACACCATCATCCTGCTCACCACCAACGCCGGCAGCGAGCTGGTGATGAGCATGTGCCGCGACCACGACCTGCTGCCCGACCCGCACAGTCTGGCCGAGGCCCTCAAAGCCCCGCTGATGACGGTCTTTCCGCCAGCGCTATTGGGCCGCATTGTCTCCATCCCCTACTACCCTCTGTCACCCGAGATGATGGGCAAGATCGTGCGCCTCCAGCTGGGCCGCATCAAGAAGCGGGTGGAGGCCAACCACGGCATACCGTTTGAATACAGCGACGCAGTGGTCACTCTGGTTGTCTCCCGCTGCCAGGATCCTGAGGCCGGAGGCCGCGTCATTGACGCCATCCTGACAAACACAGTGTTACCTACTATTTCGGTTGAGTACTTGCAACGACTGGCCGCAGGGGGTGAAATCAAGCGTGTCGCACTGGACGTGAAAGACAGTGACTTCACCTACGCGTTTGACTGATTTCCAAGGGCAGGTGGCTGATTGGCCAAAGAAAACTTCCATATCAAGAGCGATTCGCCCGTTTCCGAAGACCTGATGTTCTGGTGGGTGGTCGGGCACGAGGCGCTGTCGCGTCCTTCGACCTACGAGCTGAGTGTTCTGTCAAAAAACCAGAAGATTGACGCCAAAGACATTTTGGGCCGTGCGTTCGATGTGGTGATCGATTTTCTGGATGCCGATGGCAATTCGCATGAGCGCCATTGCCAAGGCCACGCCATACGCTTTACACGTGTGGGCCAGGTCGGCCGCCATTACCGCTACGAGATCACCCTCCAGTCCTGGTTTGGACTGCTGAGCAAGCGCACCAACTCGCGCATCCACCAGGACAAACCCGTTCTGGAGGTTTTTGAGTCGGTGTTGGAAGACAGCGCCATCAAGCGCGTTAAAAAGACCGAAACCAACAATGTCATCGGCACCCACACGGGGCGGCGCTACTGCGTGCAGCACCAGGAAAGCGATTACCAGTTTTTATCCCGCTTGCTGGAAGACGAAGGCATTTACTACTGGTTTGACGCGCACGAGGAACCCGGCACCATGTATCTGTCAGATGCCAGCGACGCTGCGCACGACATGCTGCCGGTCGTCGATACATTGAAGTACGTGCCCAGCGGCGTCAGCGACGCCCGGCACAACGAGATTACCCAGTGGGTCAGCACCCGGCAGTTTGACACCGGCAAGTTTGCCTCGCGCGACAGTGACTTCAAGGCCATCCGCAAAAAACTCAGCGCCGACAAAGGCGACCCCGACACCCATGAGCTGGCCGACCTGGAGGCCTTTGAGTTTGACGGCGGTTTCTTCAAGGACGCCGATACCGAGGGCATCGCCAAGCTGCGCCTGGACGAGCTGGTCACCCGCCGCCAGCGCCATTGGGCCCAGACCAGTTGGCCCGACGTCACCGCAGGCAAAAGCTTCACCCTGGCAGACGACCTTGACGGTACCCGCGATGGTGACTATTTGATAGCTGCCTGCAGCTTTGTCGTCAGCCATCCGGGCTATGAAGGCATCGGCCTGAAGGAAGAGCCACGTTCCATCACCACGGTGCTGCACAACGCGCTGGCTGCTGATGCGGTCAATGCCGATACCCAAGCAGCCTATGCGGCCCTCATTGACAGCAGCGTGACCCTGCGCACCGGCCAGCCCGGAACACGCGCTTTCATGCTGACGGTGCTGCCGCTGGACATGCCCTACCGCGTACCCCGGCTCACGCCGCAAGTGACCATGCCCGGCCCGCAAAGCGCCATCGTGGTGGGGCCTGCCGGTGACGAAATTCACGCCGACGACTTTGGCCGAGTGAAGGTGCATTTTCATTGGGACCGCTACGACAAAAGCGACGAAAAATCGACCTGCTGGGTGCGCGTGTCGCAGCCATGGGCCGGCAAAGGCTGGGGCGGCTACTTCATCCCGCGAATTGGCCAGGAAGTAATTGTTGACTTTTTAAACGGCGACCCCGACCGCCCCATCATCGTGGGCCGTGTCTACAACGACGACCAGCCCAAGCCTTTCAGCTCCCACACCCAAAGCGGCTTTCGCACCCGTTCCACCCCCAAAGGCAGCGCCGCCAACTGCAATGAGTTCAGGTTTGACGACAAAAAAGGCTCTGAGCAGGTGTATCTGCACGCCGAGAAAAATCAGGACATTGAGGTTGAGAATGATGAAACCCACTGGGTTGGCCATGACCGCACCAAGACCATTGACCATGACGAGACCAGCCACATCAAGCATGATCGAACCGAAACGGTTGACAACAACGAAAAAATCACCATTGGTGTAAACCGCACCGAGAGCGTCGGCAACAACGAAACCATCTCAATCGGCGTGAACCGTACCGAAACAGTGGGTGCCAACGAATCCATCACCATCGGCGCCAACCGCACCATTGCTGTGGGTGCCAGTGAAACGGCATCCGTAGCACTACAGCGTACCCACACCGTGGGCATTAACGAAACTATCGCCATTGGCGCTGCGCAGGAGATTGCTATTGGCGCTATGCAGTCTGTCAGTATCGGTGCCAATCAGTCGGTCAGCGTTGGTGCTAATCAATCTACCGATGTAGGCGCAAACCAGTCTGCAAAGGTGGGGGCAAATAGAGCTATTGAAGTGGGTTCCAATTTATCTACCAAAGTGGGAGCAGACGAGTCACGCGAAGTAGGTGGTGGTCGTGCATCCAAGGTGGGCAAAGATGATGCCATTAAGGTAGGCAAAAACTTTGTGCTTGAGGCGGGTGACTCCATCTCTTTAAAAACCGGCAGTGCCAGCATCACCATGAAGAAAGACGGCACCATCGTCATCAAAGGCAAGAACATTAGTCTCGATGGTTCCGGCAAGATCAATGTCAAGGCCAGCAGCGACATTGTGATGAAGGGCTCCAAGATTTTGCAGAACTGATGCGAACACATTAAAAGGCACGATATGGGTGACAGAGACTTGATCGACGAACGGCTGGCGGGCTTGCTGAAGACCCGACCGCCATCGCGGCGCGCCACCGCGCTTCCCCAGGCCATCATTGGTGAACTGCTTGCCATTGCAGAAGATGGCAAATCACCTTTGGTCACCTACCCCGGCCAGCCTGGCACGGCAGCGTTGCGGGCACGCACCGTGCTAGATCTGCATGGGGCGCACATAGGTCAATCGGTCGTCTTGTCGTTTGAGGGCGGCGATGCTGCCCTGCCCATCGTCATGGGCGTGCTGCGCCAAACTGAAAGCCTGCCGCTGGATGTACCAGGTAACGTTCAAATAGACACCGACGGCCAGCGCGTGG
>JAYVNK010000255.1:0-4517 GCA_043758475.1 Comamonadaceae bacterium
AACTACTGCCGCTGCACTGGCTACCAGGCCATTGTGGATGCGATTTGCGATGTGCTGGCCACGCGCAAAGCCGCCCATCGCGAGGGAGCCGCTGCATGAACGCCCCTGCCAGCCCACAACTCCAACACGCTTTGAAGCAAGCGCAGCCCGCTGAAACGGCTGAAGCACCCCACAGTCCAGTGGCAACGCCGTTGCCCGCTACGCTGCAGGGCACAAAACACATCGGCCAATCCATCCCCCGCCCCAACATCGAGCGATTGACCGAAGGCCGGGGCCAGTATGTGGACGACATCGAGCTGCCGCGCATGGCCCACGTGGTGTTCTGGCGCTCGCCCGTGGCGCACGCCCGCATCACCCGCATTGAGCGCGACTTTGCCCGCATGATGCCCGGCGTGCTGGCGGTGTTTGACGGGGCTGACCTGGCCACCGTCTGCAAGCCGTGGGTCGCCACCCTCAGCCACTTGGCGGGCATCAAATCCGCCCCCCAATATCCTATGGCCATCGGCCGCGCCTGCTGGCAAGGCGAGCCCGTGGTGGCCGTGGTGGCCAAAACACGGGCCGAAGCCGAAGACGCCCTGCAGTACGTGCAGGTGGAATGGGAAGCACTCCCTGCCGCGCTGGACATGAACACCGCGCTGGACCCCAGCACGCCCGTCATTCACCCCGAGCTGGGCGACAACCTGTGCTTCACCCGCAGCCTGGACACGGGCGGCGTGGACGAAGCCTTTGCCCGCGCCGAGGTGGTGGCCGAGGCCACCTTCGACTTTGGCCGCCACACCGGCGTGACGCTGGAGCCGCGCTGCCAGATTGCCGACTACAACCCCGCATCCAAACACCTTACTGTGTATCACTCCCAGCAGGCACCGCACATGATGCAGGACCTGTATTCGCGCCAGTTTGATTTGCCTGAATCATCTGTACGGGTGATCTGCAAAGACGTGGGCGGCTCGTTTGGCATCAAGGTACATGCGTACCCCGATGACTTTGCCACGGTGGCGATTTCCATTTTGCTCAAGCGCCCGGTAAAGTTTGTGGCCGACCGGCTGGAATCCTTCGTCAGCGACATCCACGCGCGCGAGCATCGCATCAAAGGCCGGATCGCTGCAAGCAAGGAAGGCGACATTCTGGCGTTTGAAATTGACGATGTGACGGGCATCGGCCCGTTTTCGATGTTCCCGCGCACCAGTGGGATTGAGGGCAACCAGGTCGTCAACCTGACGGGCGGGCCGTACAAACACAAAGCCTACCGGGCCAAGCTCAACGTGGTGTTTCTCAACAAGACGCCCACCTGCCAATACCGTGGCGTGGGCCACCCGGTGGCTTGCGCCGTGACCGAAGGCCTGGTCGATCTGGCTGCGGCAAAACTGGGCATGGACCCGCTGGCGTTTCGCAAGCGCAACGTCATTCCCGACGATGCCTACCCCGCCACCGGGGCGTCCGGCATCAAGCTGGAGGTGCTGTCCCACGAAGCCTGTCTGCGCAAGATTGAGACGCTGATGGACTACCCGGCCTTGCTGGTAGAGCAGCAGCAATTGCGCATGCAGGGCATTTACCGGGGCATCGGTTTTGCCACGTTGATTGAACTCACCAACCCCGGAGCTGCCTTTTACGGCGTGGGCGGCGCGCGCATTTCGGCGCAAGACGGTGCCACGGCGCGCCTGGACCCCGGCGGCAGCGTGACCGTGATGGTGAGTGTGGGCGAGCAGGGCCAGGGGGCCGAGGCGATCTTCGCGCAGATTGCCGCCGATGCGGTGGGGGTACCCATGGCGCACATCCGCGTGGTCACCGGCGACACCGAAACCGTGCCTTATGGCGGCGGCACCTGGGCGTCACGCGGCGCAGGCATTGGCGGCGAGGCCGTGCTGCAGGCCGGGTTGGCATTGCGGGCAAACATTTTGCAAGTGGCCGCCGTGATTTTGGAACGCGAGGTGCAAACGCTGGCGCTGGTCAATGGGCTTGTCTGCGATGCTACGACCAGTGCAGCCTTGATGCCACTGGCTGAGCTGGGCCGCATCGCCTACTACCGCCCAGACACCTTGCCCGCCGGGTTCACGCCCGAGCTGATGGTCACACGCCACTATGCGCAAAAGGACTACCCTTTCATTTTCACCAATGGCGTGCAGGCGTCGTATGTTGAAGTGGATACCGACACCGGCTTCGTCAAGCTGCTCAAGCACTGGGCGGTGGAAGACTGTGGCCGCGTCATCAACCCGATGCTGGTGGACGGGCAGATTCGCGGTGCCATCGTGCAAGGCATTGGCGGCGCGCTGTTTGAAGAGTGCCTGTATGACGACGCGGGCCTGATGACAAACGGCAGCATGGCCGACTACCTGGTGCCCATGGCCGCCGAGATGCCCGATATCGTGGTGGCGCACATCGAAACCCCCACCAAAAGCTCCCTGCTCGGTGCCAAAGGTGCGGGCGAAGCCGGCACAGCGGGCGCGCCGGGTGCAGTGGTCAACGCTATCAACAATGCGCTGCGGCCCTTGAATTGCGAGGTGTGGTCACAACCGGTGACGCCTGAGAAGATTCTGCGCGCGCTGGGGCATATTTGAAGCGCAATCTTCGCGTGTATTAAAAACCGCGTTTTTCAGGGGTCAGACGCCACAAAAGCTAAAAATTCGGAATCATATTGGCCTATAGCCCCTGTCCAGCATACATAACTAGCTATATTTTATGTAGCAATCCTGATTTTGCTAAACTAGTCACACTTCTAGTCATTCAGGAACACCCATGGACACCTGGCCAGTTCAAGACGCCAAGGCGCGCTTCAGCGAATTTTTGCAAGCCTGCATCAGCAATGGGCCGCAACTGGTCACCAAGCACGGCGCTGAAGCGGCGGTGCTTGTCCCGGTGGCGCAATGGCGGCGGCTTCAAGGCGCGGCACCGCAATCGCTCAAGCAATTGCTGCTGGACACCGCAGGGCGTGGAGACCTTGCCATTCCTGCGCGTGGCACGGTGCGTCGCCGCAGTCCTCCAGCTTTGTAGCCGCCTTCAATAACGCCACCATGTACCTGCTGGACACCAACGTCATCTCAGAGCTGCGCAAGGCCAAACCGCACGGGGCCGTGACTTGCTGGCTGCAATCGGTGCGTGAGGTGGATATCCTCATTTCTGCCGTTACCTTGGGTGAGATCCAGCGCGGCATTGAGGTGACGCGGGAACTAGACGCCGCCAAAGCCCGCCAGATTGCCGACTGGGCAGACCGCCTGTGCACAACCCACAACATCTTGCCCATGGATGCACACACCTTCAGAGTCTGCGCAAGTCTGATGCACGGCAAATCAAACGCGCTGTACGAAGATGCCATGATCGCCGCCACCGCGTTGGTGCACCAGCTAACCGTGGTGACGCGCAACGTGCGCGATTTTGCGCAGTTCAAGGTCCCGCTCATGAATCCGTTCAAGGTTTTGCAATGAACCCTGTTCTGAGTGCCAACGTTCTTACCGGCAACATTCCAGAGGCCAACAATTTGAGCCTCCCCCGCCGCCCCATCCGCGAACTGCCTGACGAGCTGATCAGCCAGATTGCCGCAGGTGAAGTGGTGGAGCGCCCGGCATCTGTCGTGCGTGAACTCGTGGACAACGCGCTGGACGCGGGTGCAAGCCAGGTCACCGTGCGGCTGCTGGCCGGTGGCGTGCGGCTGATTTCCGTCGAAGACAACGGCGCAGGCATCCTGCGCGAAGAGTTGCCGCTGGCGTTCAGGCGCCATGCCACCAGCAAGATCACCAGCCTGGTTGATCTGGAATCGGTCGGTACCATGGGGTTTCGGGGCGAAGCACTAGCGGCTATTAATTCAATAGCTGACTGTGCAATCCACTCAAAGGCTACAGGCCAATTTGATGCTTTTTCTCTGGAGGGACGCACGGGTGAGCTGAGACAGGTGTCGCGCAGCACGGGCACCACCGTGGAAGTCAAAGAACTGTTCTTCAGCACGCCTGCGAGGCGCAAGTTTCTGAAGACCGACGCCACCGAGCTGTCGCATTGCATCGAGGCGGTGCGCCGCCACGCATTGGCTCGGCCCGATGTGGGGTTTGAGATTTGGCATGAGGGCAAGCTGGTGGAGCAGTGGCGGCCCTGCCCTGGTGTTCCCGGGGCAGCGCTGGACGCACGGCTGGCTGACGTGCTCGGGGCTGAGTTTGTGGCCCGCTCGGTGCGGGTGGATTACCGCACGGCGGTGGTGCACGGCATGCAGGCTGTCCGCGTCTGGGGCCGTGCCGGTATCCCCGACGCCGCCCGCGCCCGCGCAGACCAGCAGTTTTGCTATGTCAACGGCCGCTTTGTGCGCGACAAGGTGCTGACCCACGGTGCACGCAGCGCTTATGAAGACGTGCTGCACGGCCACCGCCAACCGGTCTATGCGCTGTACCTGGAGATGGACCCGACACGGGTGGACGTGAACGTGCACCCGACAAAAATCGAAGTGCGCTTTCGCGACAGCCGCGAGGTGCACCAGGCCGTGCGCCACGCTGTAGAAGACACCCTGGCCGCACCGCGCGCCGCCGCTGCAGCAGGCA
>JAYVNK010000256.1:0-4487 GCA_043758475.1 Comamonadaceae bacterium
CGCCCTTGCCCGGTATTTGCAAGCAGATGTAGCATAAGGGGCTGTCAGGCTTGATGCCAGTCAGGCCGCGTCAAAGGCTGCGCGCAGCCATTGCACGCCACCGGGCTCAACCATCACCACGTCAAAGCGGCAGGGCGGCGGTGTGCGCAGGCCCATCAGGTAGAAGCGCGCCGCAAAAACAATGCGCCGCTGTTTGGTAAAACTGACACTGGCTGCAGCACCGCCATGGCTTGCGCTGGCCCGCTTTCTCACCTCCACAAACACCGTGGTGCCATCGGGCTCGCGCATGATCAGGTCAATCTCGCCACCACCGCGCCCCGGCGTCCGATAATTGCGCTCCAGCAGCGCCAGGCCCGCACGCTTCAGATGCGCCAACGCGAGCTTTTCTGCCGCGTCGCCCACGTGCTTGGTGGTGACCGCATTGGCAGTGGCCAAGGGCGCCTTGGCCGTGACATTTAACTTGGGGAACATTTTTTGAGTTCTGCAATTTCGGCCAGCTACGCAGGGGCTTTGAGCGCCGCATCGGAGGCGGCTTCCACACAGCATTATCCGCAAGGCGCGCTGTACGTCGTGGCCACGCCCATTGGCAACCTGGCCGACATCAGCCTGCGCGCTTTGCATGTGCTGTCTCTGGCGGACACCATTGCCTGCGAAGACACCCGCCACACCCAGGCCCTGCTGCGCGCCTACGGCATCGACAAAGCGCCAGCGCAATTGCTGGCGGCGCACCAGCACAACGAGGCACAGGCCTCCAGCACCGTCATTGGGCGGCTGCGATTGGGCCAGCGCGTGGCGTATGTGAGCGACGCGGGCACGCCCGCCATCAGCGACCCCGGTGCGCGCCTGGTGGCGGCCGTGCGCGCGCAAGCCCTGCCGGTGGTGCCTCTGCCGGGGGCCAGCAGCATCACCACGGCAATGAGCGTGGCGGGCATCACCGGCGAAACTGATGGCGTTGGCAGCTTTGTCTTCATCGGATTCTTGCCCTCTAAAGCTACAGAGCGCGCACAGGCTGTTCAAGCGCTGGCCGCTGAGGCCCGCAGCGTTGTGCTGCTGGAGGCGCCGCACCGGATTGAAGCCTTGGCAAACGCGCTGGCCATCTTGGGCGGCCGGCACATCACCATCGGCCGTGAATTGACCAAGCAGTTTGAAGAAATTGCAACGGTTCAGGCCTGCGATTTTGCAACCTGGCTGGCACTACAGCCCAACCGCTCACGCGGTGAATTTGTGCTGGTGCTGCACCCGGCACCCGTCACCGAGCAGCCGGGGGGCGAGTTGCGCGTGCTGACGTTGCTGCTGGCAGAATTGCCGCTTAAAACTGCGGTGAAGCTGGCGGCGGATATCACGGGGGCGCCCCGCAATGCGCTCTACGACGCAGCTCTGCTGCTGAGAAAAAACGTTGAACCGCCGCTAGCGCATTCCGGGTGATTGCCCGCTGCAGCGCCAGTCCAGGATTCACAACGCAGGGTGCCCCGAATTGACACCAGTTTGGCAGGCGGCAATGTTCGCGCTAAAAACCAAATACCAGCCCAGTTGTGGCAAGCCCCGCCAACCCAACCTGCGCCTGGTTGGCGGCAGATTCAGCCAAGTTCCGCAGGAAGTTGCCCTCTGCAGCGCCGGTTTCACTATTGAGTGAGCTCACACCAGCCGCCAGTGCGGCCGAATCAGGTACAACGCCATTCACCGTCGTCAGGAGGTAGTTGGCAATTTGAGTGTTACTTGCTGTTTCATTGCCGCCATTTGCCAACAAGCCCCAAATCGGCAGCCGCATGATGGCGCCAGACAAGTCCTGCATCGTGTATTGGCCCGTGTCGAACAGGCCGATCACAGTTCCGATCAGGGGCTGCTTGGTGGCGAGCAGGTTTTTGCCCAGCACAGCGCCCAGCAGTAGCTGGGTCTGTCCCGCTGGCTGGCTGGCACCAACATCCAGAGCAATGCCGCGATCCGAGAATTTCAAGCGCTCAATATTGATGACGGTATCGGAACCGCGATTGCCTGTGGTATCTCGGACTGTGAATCCACTGGCGCTTTTCCTGACCTGGTAGTTGACCCAGCTGCCGACGTATTGAACTGTATCGGTCGCAGGGCCGCCCGTGAAAGTCTCGTCGCCAGGGCCGCCGGCAAATAACTGCCCAATCGGAACGCCTGGGCCAGAAACGTTGATCCGTTTCAAATTACTCCAATCGGAATAGTAGCCATACATGCCCGTATGCATCTGCAAAAACACGGCCCCAGACATTGCAGGCAAAAAGGCAAAGCCGTTGCTGGCAATCGTTATCGCAGCACCCGATGAAACAATCGAATCAACGCCACCGAGGTGAACGTCGTCCAGATACCAGCCTATTCCGGCACTGGCCTGCGAGTAGAACGAGCCCGACAGCTTTTCGTATCGAAACCGAAGTAGAAAAGTCTTATCCACGAATTGGGCAAGCGATATTTGCTTGCTGCTGAAGTTGGGCTCGCCAAAGGTTGAGGTCACGCCACTTTGCTGTCCCGCCTGCTGGAAGAGGGAAATCCAGTTCTTGCCGTCATCCAGAGACGCCTCAACCCGCGCTATCTGGGCCGGTGACGACAGGCCAAGTCGGCTTTTGAATGTCAGCACCGCATTTGGAGTGCCCACAAGCGTCGCTTTGAGCTGGAGCGTCTGATCGACCGGCTGGGTGTGTGCCAAGTGAAACGAGTTTGAGCCGCTGGCAGACACATCAGCCTCAATCACCGAGTAACCGGCACTTGTGGCACTTGAGAATGCCGCTGCGCCGGACTCGGCGCTGTCATCCAGCACATAAGGCACCGTCGTTAAAGTTCGCCATTGATAGTCCGTCGCTCCCGCAACCGGGTTGAATGTGTAGGCACTGGATTGACCGACAACAGCGCCGCCATTGCCAACAATCGTCTGTGGCATCGCAGCCACCGGGTCTTGATCAGGATCGAAGACAGTCGTGCGGTAGGTAAAGTTGCGCGCCTTGCCATCAATCACCACGTTGCTCACCTGCACCTCGTACACCATATCTGACGCAGGTTTTGCCCAAGTCATTCCGTCGGCGTAGGAGCCGGGCAGCCACACCAGTGTGTTTTCCCCAAAGCCGTTCGCTACTGACTCTTTGCGCGTGGCAATAGGTGAGCCGTTTTCTGTCATGGTGACTGTGGCTGCCGAGAAATCAGCTTTGGGATAAGAAAACGACCATCGCGGGAAGACCGTGGTGTACGGGGCATAGCCCTTTGGGGGCCAGGCGACAAAGTCGTCCCGCACCGCTGGACGGGGGCTGAAAATATTCGCATCCTGCACCCACAGTGCATTGGTCTGCGGTGTCTGGGCCGCCATTGTGTCGCGGATGTCGCCTGTGCCCATCACCCGCGTTTGCGGATATAGCACCCAGCGCCGGTGGCCCACAGGCGCATTGCTGGCGCCAGGCTCCCCCATGTACCCGCTGGCCACCGCATCAGCGCCGGAATGACCAACTGCTAAATTTGACTTTCCCGCCGCTTCGGCCGCGACCGCGTTATAGCATCGCCAAGTGGACGGTGGAAAGTGGTTCAACTGGTTGTTGGCGCTATTCAACATGGCGGCCTGCTGCGCCTTGGCATTGAACGTGGCATCGAACTGGATGGATGCCGGTACCCCGGCCATGGCCCTGAACCAATTGATGCGCCGCAAGGTCGCCGCCCTGTAGTCACTGGACGTATCGCCCGCATCGCAGGTGGCGATATTGCCGGTCCATTGGCTGGCAACGCCATCCGAGGAGGCATAGACAGACTTGTAAAAAAGCCGGACCGCTTCCCTGTTCTCGGTATCGACGGCGTAGCCGCCATCAACCGCTGCTTTTGCCGATTTCAGGGGTTGGGCCGCAAATGTGCGCCCAGCTTCCAGGCCTTCCAGGGATTCGGGGAAACGCGGCCCGGGGGCGTCGCCTTGGCGCAGTGCCGCCAATTTGTCAGCATCGTTGGTAGCTGGCTTGCTCTGCGAACTGGCGGTTCCAAGTGAGACTTGCGATGGCGTCTCCGGGTCACCTCCACCACAAGCGGCTAGCCCAGCGACCACCGCCAGCATGGCTGCAACCCACGAGACTATCTTGGAACGGTTTTTCACAATCGGATCCAATATCTGGCGCTGGCGAGGATCACAAATCAGGCTTAAACCCTCATCAATACTAGGTTTCACTGAATCAGATTTTCAAAGTACCGCCAAAAATACCGTTTTTCCCCAAAGCGTCTTTCCTTGTGGGAATTTTGACACGTCTTGATTTTAGGTGAAGCACCCCGAATCTCCCCAAGCAGAACCAACCTACGTCAATTAGCGTAAGCTGCAACCTATCATTTTGATAGAAGTTGGCTTGGCGAACCCGTCCAACCACCAGCTTGAACGGCACATCCGGCAATCATCGGCAGAGAGTACCAACGTGGCCTTTGTCAAACACGCGTGGGACCAAATGCGTGCTCGCCATGTGAACCAAGCGATGGTGATGGAGGTGCTGCGCATGGGGCGCATGCAC
>JAYVNK010000257.1:0-13510 GCA_043758475.1 Comamonadaceae bacterium
AATTGTACTGCACAATTAGATTGTGTGCAATTTATAAGTGCTTCCCGGATATTTATAAATGCTTCCAGCATCGCAGACCCAAGGCAGTGCCGCAAAACCAGGGCCTTGCACGCTGCCGCCCCGGTGACTCTGCCCGGTCACAAACCAAGGACATCCATGACCCCATTGCACGCCTTCAAATCCCTGCTGGCGGGCAGCGCGCTCTTTGCCAGCTCAACGCCAACAACCCCGGCACGCCCGCGCAGGTGGGCTCCTGGGGCGCTGAAAAGGTGAATGTGATGTGGAACTGGGGCCACAACGCACCTACACCCGAGCTGGAGAAAATCTACGTGGCGTACAAGAAGAAGTTTGACGAGGACTTCATCTTCGGCGAGCCGGTCGTGATGCGCCACAGCAGTGGCCGTTGACATTAGCGCCCAATAAACCGCGCATCGCGCTTCTCCACAAACGAGGCGACGCCTTCACTGGCGTCTTCGGAGTTGGAAAGCCGCTGCTGCACGTCGATGAAGTCATGCATGGCCACCAGCGGGCCGTGCTCCACCGCCTTCAACACGTTGAGCCGCGTGGCGACCACGGCCAGCGGGGCCTGCGCGGCGATTGAAGTGGCGATCTTCACGGCCTCGGCCAGTTCCTGGCCCGCCGGCACCACCCGCTGCACAAAGTTCAGGCGCAGAGCCTCGCTGCTGCCAAACTCGTCGCCGGTCAGCAAGTGCAACATGGCGTTGCCCAGGCCTGCTCGCTCGGCCATGCGCAGGGTCGCGCCGCCCGTGGCCATGATGCCGCGCTTGACCTCCAGCTGAGAAAAACGGCAGTCGTCCGCCGCCACCACGATGTCGGCGGCCAGCATCAGCTCAATGCCCAACGTGTAGGTGATGCCCTTCACCGCCACCACCAACGGCTTGGTGCGCCGCTGGTAGCCCGGCATGCCCAGATCCAGCGGGTCCACCAGGCCCATTGGCACGGCTTTTTCACCCCGGCGCATCAACGGCGCGATGGACGGCAGGTCCAGCCCCGCAGTGAAGTGCGCACCCATGGCGTGCAGCACGCCCACGCGCAGGGCGGCGTCGGCGTCCAGGCGGGTGTAGGCCTCGCCCAGTTCGCGGAACATCTTGGGCGTGAAGCCGTTGCGTTTGGCGGGGCGGTTGATGCCAATCAGCAGCAGACTGCCCTGCACGGTGCAGTCGATGCTGCCGTCGGGGTGGTTTTCTCGCGGTTTATCAGAGGTGGAATCAGGGTTTACGAGGATATTCATTAAAGTCGGCTCCTTAAAAATCAGCGGGATTTCTCGTCTATCTTCAGCGGGCCTGCAACTGACACGCTCTTGCTGCTTGACCGCCACCAAAATTGCCGCGTTCCAGACACGGACTCACAATGCAGGCCAAACTCGCAGTATGCCCAACTTTCACGCGAACGTATCCCTGAATGCCGCGTGACCGGTGGCATGCAAATATTGAACATCAGGAACCCGCAGCAACATGCTTGACTACATCATCATCGGCGGCGGCTCAGCCGGCTGCGTACTGGCAGCGCGCCTGTCGGAAGACCCGAAAATCCAGGTGGCGCTGCTGGAAGCTGGCCCAGTTGACAAGAGCGTGCTGATCCACTGCCCGGCCGGGCTGGCGCTGATGGCCAAGGCCGGCGGCAATACCAACTGGCGTTTTGACACCGTGCCGCAGCCCGGCCTGAATGGCCGCACCGGCTACCAGCCACGCGGCAAGGTGCTGGGCGGCTCCAGCTCCATCAACGCGATGATTTACGCGCGCGGCCACCCGGCCGACTACGACCACTGGGCTGCACAGGGCAACCCCGGCTGGGCCTTTGATGACGTGCTGCCCTATTTCAAAAAGGCCGAGCACAACGAGCGCGGCGGCGATGCCCTGCACGGCACGGGCGGCCCGCTCAACGTGAAAGACCTCACCAGCCCCAACCGATTTGGCCCGGTATTTGTGCAGGCTGGCGTGCAAGCCGGGTTTGCAGCCAACAAGGACTTCAACGGTGCGTCGCAAGAGGGCGTGGGCATGTACCAGGTGACGCATAAAAACGGCGAGCGCTACAGCGCCGCCAAAGCCTACCTCACGCCCAACCTGTCGCGCTCCAACCTGCAGGTGATCACCGGCGCGCACATCACCCGCATCCTGATGGAGGGCAAGCGCGCCGTGGGGGTGGAATACCACCTGGACGGCGACCACAGCGATCTGCGGCAGCTTAAATGCACACGCGAGGTGCTGCTTTGCGCCGGCGCATTGCAGTCGCCGCAGATTTTGATGCTCTCGGGCATCGGTCCCCAAGACCACCTGGCAGAAAACGGCATTGCCAGCGTGCATGACCTGCCCGGCGTGGGTAAAAACCTGCATGACCACCCAGACGTTGTCGTTGTCGTCAACGCGCCGCACCTCAAAGACCTGTTCGGCATCACGCTGGGCGGCGTGGTGCGCGCCATCAAGGGTATTTTTGAGTGGCGCAAGCACCGCACCGGGTTGCTAACCACCAACTTTGGCGAGGCTGGCGGCTTCATAAAAAGCCAGCCCAGTGAAGCCATCCCCGATTTGCAGCTGCATTTCGTGATTGGCAAGCTGGTAGACCATGGCCGCAAAACCACCTTTGGTCTGGGGTACTCATGCCATGTGTGCTTGCTGCGCCCCGCAAGCCGTGGCAGCGTGACGCTGGCCAGCTCTGACCCGCTGGCGGCACCCGTGATTGACCCGAATTTTCTGGCCGAGCCGGACGACATGGACCGCATGGCGCGCGGCTTCAAACTGGTGCGCAAAATACTCGCGCAGCCAGCGCTGGCAAGCCAGGGCGGGCAGGAATCAGCGGCCTCGGCCAGCGCGCAGACCGACGCGCAGATAGAGCAATTCATCCGCAACCATGCCGACACCATCTACCACCCGGTAGGCACTTGCCGAATGGGCAACGGCCCGCTGGACGTGGTGGACGCCCAGCTTCGCGTGCATGGCGTGCAGGGCCTGCGCGTGGTGGACGCCTCCATCATGCCGCGCATCGTCGGCGGCAACACCAACGCGCCGACCATCATGATTGCCGAGAAGGCGGCAGACATGGTCAAAAGCGCTCAAAACGCTGATAGCGCGATGATTTACCAGTCAAAAGAGGCTGTAGCCCTAGTGGAGTATGCATAAATAGCTATTATTTATATAGCGTTTAACAGTTTCAATGAAAGCAGCTCTCCCCTCCATCCAGGCAGCGCCGCACACTTACCTTATCCGCACGCCGTTGAACTGCTGGTAATGTGCATGGGATACCGCCACCACCCCGTCGATGATCAGCAACTTTCCGGCATCCATCAGTCTGTGCAAGTCGCTGCGCAGCAAAATTCCCTGGGTGTTATTGGTGCGCCAGCCACCCGGGCTCCCAAGGTGCGCAGCCTCCAGTGCTGAAGGCTCGTCGCAGCCACTGATGGGGCAGCGCCCGTTGTATTGCTCGAAAATTCTTTTCCTGAAGTCTGCCTGCCGCGTGCGCAATTCCACGGTACCAAACCGCGCCTGGTAAGCCTGGGCGAAACGCACTGGCAGCGCATTGACGAACTCTGCGCGGTCAAATCGGGCATCCAATAGATGCAGCGTGCATACGGCTTCCGGGGTCCGCAGGCCGCGCGCCAAACCTTGCCTGAACCGGCGAACTGCCAAGTTGCGACTGTCCACATAAAAGCTTACGGGATGGTCGTCCAGAATGGTCGGGGGGCCATAGGGTGCTTTCGGCATTACCACATGCCGCCACCGCGTGGGTGTGTCAAGCCCGGCCCAAGCACCTGCGGCTACTAGCACGTGTCCCCCATTCACCTGCATGCGCGCTGCTGCCTGGCCAGCAGACTCGATCTCTCCCGTTTCTGCATCATTGCCACGCACTGTGGCACCCGGCAACATGGCACCCAATAGGGCGGCGTCTTCGTGCGAAGTCACGATGACCAGCACCGCACCTTGAAGGCTGGCCACGTGCTCTGCCACTTTGGCAAGATGACCTGAATCGTCCTTGTTCCAGTCTTCACTGACGATGTCCAGTTGACCATGCCGCGTGGGTTCGACGGCACACGTCCAGGGACTAACTTCTTTCAGCCCCAGGGCGCGCTTGAAATCGTCAAACGTGCCATTGACCGTGAGCGTAGCCGAAACAAAAATCAGCCTTGGGTGCGTCAGCAACCGCTTGAGAACACGGGCGGGCAGCTTGTGCACCAGTCTGAGTGCACCATCTTCATCCAGTCCGACCCGTTGGAACCAGGCGGGTTCGTCCAGCGCATCCAGCATGCCCCTACATGCCGCCTTGACGGCCTCTGGCTCATCCATCTGGTCCGCGTGCGCTGGCAGCGCCTTTCGCACGTCGGCAAGCGTCTTGCGATGGTCTGCGCCAGGCTTGACGCCCAGCACACCAAAGGTATATGCATCAATGGCGCAGTCAAACCGCAAGGCCGCTGCATCTGGCAATTGGTCTGCTTCATCAAACAGCACGGCATGGCGCTCTTTCAACCCCAGGAATGCACCGTCAGACAGCACATCAATCAATGCCGCCTGGTGCGTGCAAATCAGCACTTCCGCATTGCGGCAAGTGACTTTGTGCGCCCGGTACTCGGCCAGCGTTTCGAAGTTTCTGCGGGGCGTGAAAATTTCAACCGTTTGACCGCCGCGCACTGCCGCCATGTCGTTTGAATCAAGCAGTTGAGCCGCGAGGGCACGCGTGGGCACGCACACCGCGACTGGCTTGCCCGTGGCCAGCAGCGGTGCCAAGTAGCCCCAAGTCTTCCCAAGACCGGCTGCTCCTTCCAGCAGCAACGGCGCGCCACCGCTTGCCAGATGCGCCTCGACCCGACTTGCAAACTGGCTTTGTTCCTTGCTTCTGGGGTACATGCTGTGGATTGACGCTGAGCCGTCAGGCAAATTCCAGAGCGATCTTGCCAGCCTTTTTCTTAATCGGTCCTACCAAAATCTTGACGTCATGTCCGAGCTTTGCCACCAACTCAAGCAGCTTGCTTTCACTCACGCCACGAAACTGGCCCCGCGTGATGCGCGAAATCTTCGATTGATCAATCCCCAAAAGTTCAGCCGCTGAGTCCTGCGTCAGACCTTTGGACTTGATGGCGCGACCGATTTCTGCGGCAAGCTGGGATTTGCGCTGCATCTCGACTGGATCAGCGTAGCCCAGATCTGCATAAACATTGGTGCTGCCCTCTTCAATCTCACATGCAATCGCCACTTTCCCGGTTGCAATTTTTACTGCTCTCATGTGTTCGCTCCTTTTTGGGATTTAACCCAAGCACGATACTCGTCATTCGCGGCTTTGAGCCGCAGCGCAATCAGGTCCACGTCGGGCTGCGGGGTCTTGATTCCCCGCACAGATTTTTTCTGAAAACAATGAATGACGTAGACCCAACCCACAAATCTGACGGTATAAACCGCCCGGTAAGTGTCGCCAAAAAAATCCTCTACGACTTCCAGAACACCCGTCCCGAGTCCATGAAACGGCTTTGAGTCTGGGTGCTTGCCCCCAGCCTGCGCCAGATCAATCGCATGCCCAAAAACGTCCTTGACATCATCCGGCATCTTGTCCAAATCTTTTTTTGCAGACCCAACCCATTTGACCGGTTTTCTGGGGGCGTTTTTCATCTTTGATTATGTCTCTTTGGCCTTATTTTGGCAATCATATCGGCAACGTCACGCAATTCAGCATTTGCTTAAATAAATCCTCGCGCGCTCGAAGCTGCCGCTAACCAAAACAAACCAATCCTTCCAGTAACCACCCAAACAAATGGTGGCTCGTCCCTGGGGGCATGGCGAGTGCGAGGGCGTGCACTTCCAGTAACCACTCAAATAAATGGTGGCTCGTCCCCCGAACCCAATATCGAACATGGAAATGCTCTTCCAGTAACCACTCAAATAAATGGTGGCTCGTCCTGTCGCATTTCAACCTGTTGATTTCGCTCTACAAAAGGCCTGCAAGTCACAAAAAAATGACCTTTATGGAACTCCGCGCCGCGTTGCTTACGCGGCGTTTTCCGTCCACCTTTTACCCCCTGGTGTCCAATCGACTTTCGACGGCGCGTAGCCACCGACGCTGATCACGCCGAGCAGAATGCCATCCTGGTCTGACATCTCAAACGTGCCAGCCACTTCACCGCAGCCACGCGCGGTTTGCCCGCCCAGCACGGGCGAGCGGCTGAACAGGTCCAGAGCGCCCATCAGCGTGGTGAGGTCCTGGCTGCTGGCCTTGTCGATGATGATGCGGCTCTTCAATTCGATGCCTGCTGGCATGGCCTGGTAGCTGGTCAGTGTTTTGGTGGAGTTTTTCATGTCACCCATGGCAGCCTCCAGCGCATGAAGTTGAACCTCTGCCAGCGCCAATGCGGTTTTGAGTGCCGCGACGTCCCCGCCTGCTTTTTCGGTTTTTCGGATGTCCCGGCCTATTTTCTTGACCAGAGCATCTGCAGCAGAACGTTTGGCGTTGTTGGCGTTGCGGCCCACAAACCGGTTGACCTCGTCTTCGGCCATCAGGTCCAGCACATCGGTGTCACTGTCGAGGTCCTTTCGTACCCCAGCAAATGACTCGGGCTCAACGTCGGCGACCGGTACAAAATGGCCAACCGAAAGGCGCGACTTCACCCCCAGGCCCGCGCCAAACAAATCAACAATGTGATTGTCTGCACGGCGTTTCTTCAATGCCACCAGGTCAATTTCTTCACTGGCCTCACTGGCTGCGTCCTGGCCCAGCATGGACTCGTAAACTTTATGCAGCGTCCATGGTTTGCCCGCATCAGCAGCGGCCTGCATCAGGGGTTGCACGGCCAGGCGGCGCAGCTTGCCGCGCACCGTGGTAGCTGGGATATACGCCGTTTTCTTAGGCTGCCCGTCGCTGTCCAGGCCGCGTGTCATCCGCGGGTGTCCGTCCTGGTCAGGCAGCTTGATGGAGACCGGCTGAATTGTGGTCAGCGTGGCGTTGATGATGATTTTTTTCATGTGAATGCTCCCTTAAATGGACAACAGTGAGAAACCGAATGCTTTGCCGGTAGCGCCCACGCCAGCGCCCAGTGCGGCGTAAAAAGCGACGGTATCAGTGACCTTGAGCACGCCGGTGAAGTCGGTCGCGTCAAGTGGAAAGTCACGGCCTGCCTGGTCGGAAACCCGCGCCGTGCCGCTGGTGCAATGCACAGCCACCACCTCAAAACCATGGCGAAGGCCCTGCCTGCCCAGCCACTGCTGGCGCGCTTGGTGATCTCCGCGCGGCGGATAGATGTGGCGACCTCGCACCTTGCTGGCGACGCAGGCGCGCAGGCTGAACATGCGCAACTCGCCGATCAGCACGGTCGGCAAGTCCGCGCCCTGCGCATCAAGCTGGGCGCTGGTGCGAATGGTGACGGTCTCACCGTTGTCGCGCCAGATGTGGGGTGCGCCCTGGGCCATGGCGGCCACGGCACGGTGAACCGGGTATCCGATGACAGAGCGAGGCTTTTTTACAGTGAATTCTTTCATTTTGGGACTCCTTTGGCAGTAGGTGGGTTGATGGTCCAGTCTTCAGTTCTGGCACCCGCTTTGGTGCAGATGCGGACGCAGCGTTTGTCAACCGAGACAAAAATGTCTTTTGCGGCAATGGGTGCCTTGTCAAACAGCATGAAGATGCGTGGTGACAGGCCATCCCACGCAGCCAGCTCGGCGGCGAAGGCTTCATAGCGGGTCATGCGGGACTTTTGAACAGCGGGCACGGCCAGGTCAAGCTGCAAGGTAGCAGACCCAGGGCGCACGATGGCCCAGCCCGATTGCATGCGGCTACTGGATGCTTTGCCCACCATGGGGTAGGCACCACTCAGCACGCGCCCAACGTCAGCCCATTCGTCGTTGCCGGGCTGGATGAAATGCCGTCCGAAGTTGGCCATGAAAAAATGCGCGGTGTTCATGGAACCATCGATGGAACCATCGCGTTGGGTACAGCGCACAGGGCACGATGCTGCGGCAACCAGTAAGCCGGACGCCACGCCGCATCAGCCCGGCAGGCGCTTTTGTCACCGGCCCATCGGTCCAGAGGCACGGGACGCAGTGGCTGCCCTGCGGCATCCTGAATTCCGTCCAGCAGCGACTCCGTAATTTGCCAACTTCCCGCCCGAATCTGGCCAAACCCGGCGGTGCGCTTCTTGCCAATGAATTCAATCTCGGCCAGCAGCTCAAGTGTGTACTCGGCGTCTCCTTCTGCATGCCACTGAATTGATTGCGCCATGACTGTCCGGTACCCGTTCATGACGTTGCCGAAATCCGCCCTTCGCGTCAGCCCTAGAGTGCGGTGAGGTTTGCCGCCTGGGCCCTGCTTTACGAGTGTCAGATCGAGGTCATGGGTGGCACGCAAACCGGCAATGAGCGCGTGCTTGCCAAATTCGACCGCACCCACCGGCTGTGCCATGCTGGCGTGGTACAGGCCATCAGTACATCGCAGGGGGATGGCCGCATGGGCCTCGCCAACGTCTTGCAGTTCATCGAACAAAACCGAACCCAGCAGCCCATCCAGAGTCAATGTGCTGATGATGGCGGGCGAAACCAAGTCCGCAGTGATGGTGAATCTTTCCATGGGAATCCTCCTTGAGCGTTCATTGTGCAAGCGAAAAGGACTTCCATGCACAGAAGTTCCAACCGTTGGACAAAGCCCGTGAAAACTGGATTGCCGAGAAGGCGGCGGATAGGGTCAAAACAGTTCAAAACGCTGATAGCACGATGATTTACCAGTCAAAAGAGGCTGTAGCCCTAGTGGAGTATGCATAATTAGATATTATTTATGTAGCAATTTGAATGACGTCCTGCTGCGGGAAGCACCTTCATACAATGCCTTCTCACAGCGCAGTTTGACAACGCCACGTCACACCGCATGCACACAACCCAATCCAACCGGAGCCTCACTTGAAGTTCAGATCCACCGCCAAGTCAACACTGGCCAGCACCCTCATCACCACAGCGCTGCTGGCAGCTACTGCGGCACACGCTCAAAACACGGTCACGGCAGCCGCCGCCAAGGAAGAGGGCGCTGTGGTCACCGCCAGCGGGCTGGTGTACCGCTCACTCAAAGACGGCGCGGGTGCCAGCCCCGCCGCCAGCGACAAGGTCAAGGTGCACTACCGGGGCACCTTCCCGGATGGCAAGGAATTTGACAGCTCGTACAAGCGCAATGAAGCCATTGAGTTCCCCTTGGGCGGCGTCATCAAGTGCTGGACCGAAGGCGTGCAGCGCATGAAAGTCGGCGGCAAGGCCAAGCTCACCTGTCCGCCCGCCATCGCCTATGGCGAGCGCGGTGCGGGTGGCGTGATCCCGCCCAACGCGACGCTGCTGTTTGAGGTGGAATTGCTCGCCATCAACGGGAAATAGGGCTATAGCCTTTGTATTATATAAATAGTACGCTATTTATTAAATAGCAACCATGTTTCTTCAGAAGCTGGACAGGGGTTAAGCCACCCATGGATTTCGCCCTTGTCCTGATGCTGGGTCTGGTGGCCGGCACGGTGGGCGGCATTGTCGGCTTTGGCACGTCCATCATGCTCATGCCGGCGCTGGTACTGGTGTTTGGCCCGCGCGAGGCGGTGCCCATCATGGCCATTGCAGCCATCATGGCCAATGCGTCACGCGTGGTAGCCTGGTGGCGCGAGGTGGACTGGCGCGTCACTGCAGCTTACAGCGCTACTGGCATTCCCGCTGCCGCACTCGGCGCAAAAACATTGCTCACGCTGCCGCCCGGCGTGATTGAGCTGGTGCTGGGAGTTTTCTTCATCAGCATGATTCCCGTGCGCCGCTGGATGGCGCGCCAGGCCTGGAAGCTGACGCTGTGGCACATGGCGTTGGTGGGTGCCGTCATCGGCTACATCACCGGCATTGTGGTCAGCACCGGCCCCATCAACACGCCCTTCTTTCTGGCCTACGGCCTGGTCAAAGGGGCCTACCTGGGCACAGAGGCCATGGGCTCGCTGGCGGTGTACGTGGCCAAAGCCGTCACGTTCCGATCGCTCAATGCACTGCCAGTGGAGATCATCACCAAAGGCCTGATCATCGGCTCGTCTTTGGTGGCCGGCGCCTTCATCGCCAAGCGGCTGGTGCTGAAGCTGGATGGCGCAAAATTCAGGCTGCTGATGGATGGCCTGCTGCTGGGCGCGGGGGTGACGATGCTGTGGGCGGCGCTGCGGTGAGTCGAACAGGGCAACATGGCCACAACATGACACCGCCCGGCGCATGGGGCACTCGCTTGACGTCACGCCGCCCGATGCATCGACAACGCCTCCACCACCGCAGGCACATACCAGTCATCATCCAGCAGCGGCCAATGCAGCCCCAGGCCTGAATCCGTGATCTCGATTTGAGAGCATGCAACCGCGTCAGCTTTTGCTGTCAAGACCGAAAACGTACGCGGCACCTGGATTGACCAACCGGAACTGAGGTCAATCTCAATGCGTTGACGGTCTGCCAGATAACGTGCCGCGACTGCACGCGGCGCATTCAACGATTCCGCGCCAGCGCGGCGTGCCCGTTCAATGGTTTCGTCAGATGAATTAATTGAATCACCCATGATGATTTCTCCAAGCCGCAATTAGGGCATCTCTGTGCTGGTCCGCAATTTTCAAGGCATTGCGCACGCCCAAAGTGCTGATGTTGCCACGCACAGCCCGCAAGGTCAAAGGATCAAGAATTACCTCGACAACGC
Organism: Comamonadaceae bacterium; assembly: GCA_043758475.1. Classification (GTDB taxonomy): domain Bacteria; phylum Pseudomonadota; class Gammaproteobacteria; order Burkholderiales; family Burkholderiaceae_C; genus JANYCG01. Next base: position 10,669 of record JAYVNK010000257.1, read on the forward strand.
CCCCGTGGCCGTGAATGTGAACGTGCGGTGGCATGTGATCGTGCACGTAAATCATGAAACGGAAACCCGCTTCAATAAAAATGGTGGGCGTGGGGCAGTTTACAGATTTCAGGAACAGGACGAGACAGCGTCATGGCCTGAGCGCTTATCGCTTTGCCCAACTGCGCAGTTGAGTGATACATCGGCCTGGTTCCCAAGCGCCACTCGTGATTTCTTGAATTCAATGCTCCACCATCATCCAATTCCTTCCATTGGCTAAGGGTCAACAGTACTTGGCTTGTAACCATCAACAGAAAGTTCAAGCGGTTGAGCAGAGCCTCGACCAAGCGCAGAATAGGCGCTTCAGGAGATCACCCATGTTTTTGAAGAACTGCTGGTATGTGGCCGCGTGGGACCATGAGCTGATCGACGGCAAGCTGCTGGCGCGTACCCTGCTGGAAGAGCGCGTGCTGCTGTACCGGGGCGAGAGCGGCAAGATAGTGGCGCTGAACGACCGCTGTTGCCACCGGGGCGCGCCGCTGCACTTGGGCCGGCGTGAAGGCGACTGCATCCGCTGCATGTACCACGGCCTCAAATACGATGCCACCGGCAAGTGCGTACAGATTCCGGGCCAGGATGTGATTCCCGCCAAGCTGGGCGTGCGCAGCTACCCGGTGGTGGCGCGCGACCACCTGGTGTGGATCTGGATGGGCGAGGCTGACAAGGCCAACCCGGACGATATCATCGACTTCCCCTACCTGCGCGACCCCGCCTGGAAGGGCATTCCGGCCTACCTGCACTATGACGCCAACTATTTGCTGATCGTTGACAACCTGGCCGATTTCTCGCATCTGGCGTTTGTGCACACCCACACGCTGGGCGGCTCGGAAGAATACGCCTACATCTCCAAGCCGGTGGCCATTGAGCGGCTGGCGCGCGGATTTCGGGTCGAGCGCTGGCACATGAATGCTGCGCCGCCACCATTTCACCGCAAGGTCATCAAGGACAAGGATGCGCCGGTGGACCGGCGCAACATTGGCCACATGCACATCCCGGGCATCTTCTTTCTGGAGTCGCTGTTTTCACCCGCAGGCAGTGGTGCTGAAAAAGGCAATCTGGCGGGCGCCAGGCAGTACCGCAACTGCCAGTTCATGACGCCAGAGACGCGCAGCACCACCCACTTTTTCTGGAGCTACCTCAACAACTTTGAGGGTGACGACAGCAACATCTCGCGCTCGCTGTTGAACAGCCTGATTGAGGGCTTTATGGAAGACAAGCACATCATTGAAGCGCAGCAGAAAATTCTGGACGAAGACCCGGACTTCAAGCTGCTGGCCGTGGTGGCCGATGCGCCACTGGTGCATTTCCGCGCGACCCTGGCCAAGCTGATTGCCAAGGAGCGGGCGATGCAGAATTCCACAACAGCAGCCACACTGGCGGCTGCGGTACCGGCTGCTGCAACATCCGCATCTCAATCAGTGATGGAATAGGGTTCCAGCCCTGTTCACGTTGCCGGGCGCACCAAACCAGCCGCCACGGCGATCAGCCATTGCCCACGTGTGGTCGTTCCTTCGGGCGCGCGCCAATGCAAAATCCATCAGACGGCCCAAAATGCCGTGCTGGGTCAGCAGGCCATAGAGTTCACCCGTCATGAAGGTGCGAAAGTGGCTGACCTCCCGGCCATTGCCCAGCCAGACCCATTTGCTGTGCGTTCCGGGCAGCACACAGCAACTTTGCGCAGGTAGGCCAGCGCCCCATATCTGGATTTCTTCCCCACGCATCACATCAAATTCACCGCCGGCGTCAATGCGCTTGAGGCCTGCGGCGATGTGCAGCTGGCGTAGCGGTTTGTCACTGTCATTCGCATCAAGAGCCACTGTGGTGAGCTGCGTCGCAGCCTGGGCAATGGTGGCCGGGCATTCGAGGTAAGGCGCTTCTTTCCAGCCCTGGCGGCTGGCAATCAGGGGGCAGTTGAACTGCGTGATCCAGTCGCAGCACAACGCGAGCAACGCCGCACTGAACTGGCCGTTTTTGACGGCCATGACGCCACCGGGTGCGCTGCGGGTCTCTATGGCGTGGCCCGTGCCATGCAGCAGGCTGGCGCGCAAATTGGAGGTGCCCCAGTCCAGTGCAATAAAAGAAGGTGTTGTCAAAATGAATCGCCCTTGCTGTTTGAAACTGCATCGATGGCCGAAATACCTTGGGACATCTGAAAGTCAGTGCGCAGGCTTGGTTGAAAACCAGCCCGGTCGCGCTGCATCCAGATACGCACCCAGAATCCGCTCCGCCTTGAAACGCCCGATGCGGGTGAAGTCGGGGTCAACCCCCAAGACCAGGTTCCTCCGGGACGGCGAACGAACCATTCTGCAAGAAGGGCGGGGCAGTCACCCCATCATCCGGCAGGTAGGCCCGCTCTGAATCAATCGAGATCGACATGTTGGGAATGCTGGCCGCCGGATGAATGCAGGCTGCCTGCGAGCGCCACAGGCACGTTGTACGTCACCAACGCGTCGGCGCGGTTGAATGAAGCGGCGCTGGCGTCGTCACCGTCGTCGGGCTCGCTGTTTTCCATCTGCATACCAGGCGTGCGTGGTTTGCCAGAAACTACGTTTGCGGGCTAGGGAAGCGCGGATTAAATCAATGTTTGCGAGCGCATTGGCGCGATGCACGGTTTCATTTTCACACTGTGGAAATTGGCGGAGGATTTTCGTCATTCCGCTCAACTTGCGCCCTTTTGGGGCCTCGTTGGGCACCTTTTGGGGCATCCTTTGCGCCACTTTGCCCACTACGGGCGTAGTTCTGCCCTGACCATGTACAAATTGCTCAACGCAAACAGCATGTTGAGCTGCGCGTCGTTCTTGGG